>JBEOKH010000368.1:0-1771 GCA_040275625.1 Thauera sp.
GCCGCTGCCCTGCAGGCGCTGTTCGAGGACAGCCTCGCCACCCTCGACGGGTTTCGTCCGCACACCCGCGCAGACTGAGCCACAGCGCTTGGCCGCCGGGCGCCGCGCCCGCCGGGCCCGCGCTACAACTGCGCACAATTCCGCACAAATCACGAAAAGCTGGTTTACAGCACCCCGCTAGGCTTCGCCCATCCGACGCAGGCTACGGTTCGAGGCCGTGACGGCGTCGCCATCACCACCGCGGCTGGGCACACGCCGAGCACTGCGCGGCCCACGCACCACCGACAGGATCCGACCCCATGAACAAGACCCCCTCCCTCGTCATCGACGGCCGGAAAGTGGCTGGCGACCGTGGCACGCTGCCGGTCATCGATCCGGCGCTCGGCGAGGCCTTCGCCGAGTGCCCGAACGCATCGCCCGCGCAGCTCGACGACGCGGTCGCCGCCGCCACGCGAGCCTTCGCCACCTGGCAGCACAGCACGTGCGAGGCGCGTCGGGCCCTGCTCCACGCAGTCGCCGACCGGATCGAGCAGAACGCCCCCGAGCTGGCCGAGATCATCGTCCGCGAGCAGGGCAAGCCGCTCGCGCTCGCGCACATGGAGGTCGGCGGCGCGGTGGCGTGGACACGCGCCACCGCGGCCCTCGAGCTGGCGGTCGAGGTGATCGAGGACAGCCCGGGCAAGCGCATCGAGCTGCATCGGCGCGCGCTCGGCGTGGTGGGCTCGATCACGCCGTGGAACTGGCCGTTGATGATCGCGGCGTGGCACATCATGCCCGCCCTGCGTGCGGGCAACGCGGTGGTGATCAAGCCCTCCGAGCTGACGCCGCTCAACACCCTGCGCCTGGTCGAGCTGATCAACGAGGTCGCGCCCCCCGGCCTGGTCAACGCGGTCGCCGGCGGCGGCGCACTCGGGCGCGAGATCTCGGCCCATCCCGGCATCCACAAGATCGTGTTCACCGGCTCGACACGCACCGGCCAGGACATCATGCGCAACGCCGCGGGCACCCTCAAGCGCCTCACCCTCGAGCTCGGCGGCAACGACGCCGGGATCGTGCTGGCCGACGCCGACGTCGGCGCGATCGCCGAGGGCGTGTTCGCGAGCGCCTTCCTGAACATGGGCCAGACCTGCGCCGCGCTCAAGCGCCTGTATGTACACGAGTCGCTCTACGACGAGATGTGCCAGCGCCTGGTCGACATCGCCGCGCGCCAGAAGATCGGCAGCGGTCTCGACGAGGGTGTCAGCTTCGGCCCGATCCAGAACCGCGACCAGTTCGAGCGCGTGTGCGAGCTGGTCGAGGACGCGCGCGCCGCCGGTGCCCGCATCCTGTGCGGCGGCGAGCCACTGGCGGGAAAGGGCTACTTCTATCCGCCGACCATCGTCGCCGACATCGCCGACGGGACGCGGCTGGTGGACGAGGAGCAGTTCGGGCCCGTGCTGCCGGTGATCCGCTACCGCGACGTCGACGAGGCGGTCCGGCTCGCCAACGCCAGCAGCAACGGCCTGGGCGGTTCGGTGTGGTCGCGCGACATCGACGCCGCGCGCGCGGTCGCGAACCGCCTGGAGTGCGGCACGGTGTGGATCAACGGTCATGCCGAGGTGCTGCCCCACTGCCCCTTCGGCGGCTGCAAGATGTCGGGCTTCGGCGTCGAGTTCGGCCTCGAGGGGCTGCTCGAATACACCCGCCCGCAGCTCTTCAACATCAACCTCCCCGCCGCCTGAATGTCCGCACCGCTCGGCTTCCTGCGCCGCCCGTCCGCGCCGGCAAGCGC
>JBEOKH010000369.1:0-11028 GCA_040275625.1 Thauera sp.
CGTGCCGCCTTCGCCGCCCGCGGGCGCGCTGCCACCTTCGCCGCCCGCCGGAGCGGCCGGTGCGTCGTTCGAGGCGCCACCACCCCAGCTGTCGGACTGCTGCTCGCCCCAGCCGCCGCCCTCGCCACCCCCGCCGCCTTCGACCTTGATTTCGATGGTGTCGAGATCGACCTCGAGCTTCTTGTCCTGGGTGAAGGTCACCATCTCCGGGAACACGATCAACGCCACCACCATCGCGATCTGCATGAGCACGAAGGGGATCGAGCCGGCGTAAATGTCGGTCGTCTTCACGCCCGCCACGCGCTTCCTGGTGACGCGGTCGATGTAGTCCTTCGCCGGCGCCACACTGCGCAGATAGAACAGCGCGAAGCCGAAGGGCGGGGTCAGGAAGGAGGTCTGCAGGTTCATCGCCAGCAGCACGCCGAACCACACCAGGTCGATGCCCAGCTTGTCGGCCACCGGCGCCAGCAGCGGGATCAGGATGAAGGCAATCTCGAAGAAGTCGATGAAGAAGCCGAGGAAGAAGATCATCGTGTTCACGAACACCAGAAAGCCGATCTCGCCGCCGGGCAGCTTGTCGAACAGGTGCTCGACCCAGATCGGACCGTCGACCGCGGTGAACGTGAAGCTGAAGATCGTCGAGCCGATGAGGATGAACATCACGAAGCACGACAGGCGCGCAGTGGCTTCGAGACCGTGCTTGAGCAGCGCCATGTCGAGCTTGCCGCGCCCGAACGCCATGATCATGCCGCCCACCGCACCCATCGCGCCGCCTTCGGTCGGGGTGGCCACGCCGAGGAAGATCGTGCCCAGCACCAGGAAGATCAGCGCCAGCGGCGGAATCAGCACGAAGGTCACGCGCTCGGTGATGCGCGACAGCAGGCCCATGCCGGTGAGCTTGTTGATCATCGCGGCGACGAACGCGAACAGGGTGCCGCCGGTGAGTGCGACCACGATCGTCTCGTCCAGCGCCGCCTTGACCTCGGTGCCCTTGAACGCGCTCAGGATCTCGCTGTAGTAGATGCCGAAGGTAACGGACACGATGGTGACGAACAGGGTGAACACGCCGAGCGAGCGCATGCCCGAGCTGCCGTCCGGTTCGCGATAGGTGCGTGCCTCGGGCGGCAGGGCCGGGACCATGGCCGGCTTGAAGATCGCCAGGCCGACGATGAACAGCACGTACAGGCCGATCAGCACGAAGGCGGGGACGAAGGCGCCCTTGTAGAGGTCGCCGACGCTGCGGCCGAGCTGGTCGGCGATCACGATCAGCACCAGCGAGGGCGGCACGATCTGCGCCAGCGTGCCCGAGGCGGTGATCGCGCCGCTGGCGATCGCCGGACTATAACCATAGCGCAGCATGATCGGCAGCGAGATCAGGCCCATCGAGATCACCGCGGCGGCGACCACGCCGGTGGTCGCCGCGAGCAGCGCGCCGACGAAGATCACCGCCAGGGCGAGGCCGCCGCGGATCGGCCCGAACACCTGGCCGACGGTGTCGAGCAGTTCCTCGGCCATGCCGCTGCGCTCGAGCACCAGGCCCATCAGCGTGAAGAACGGAATCGCCAGCAGGGTGTCGTTCTGGATGATGCCGAAGACGCGCAGCGGCAGCGCCTGGAAGATGCTCGGCGACAGCAGGCCGATTTCGACCCCGATAAAGCCGAACAGCAGGCCGCAGGCTGCGAGCGCGAAGGCGACCGGGAAGCCGGTGAGCAGGAAGATCAGCAGCGACCCGAACATCAGCTCGGGGGCGTGGGCAGTGAAGAGTTCGATCATTTCTGCACCTCGCCGGCGTTGTCATGATGGAGGTGGTCGTGTTCAGCGTCGTGCGACTCGTTGCCTTCGTGCGCGCCGTGCAGCAGCGGATTGGGCCCCTTGCCCTGCAGGAAGGCGAAGCGCTTGATGAGTTCCGAGATCGCCTGCAGGCCGAGCAGCCCGAAGCCGAGCGGCACCAGGGCATACACCGGCCAGCGGATCAGTCCGCCGGAGTTCGACGACATCTCACCCGAGACGTAGGCGCCCACCACCACCGGCCAGGCGAACTGGATCATGAACCAGCACAGCGGCAGCAGGAACACGATGATGCCGGCGATGTCAATGAACATACGCGTGCGCATCGACAGCTTGCCGGCGAGCACGTCGATGCGCACGTGGGCGTTCTGCAGGAAGGTATACCCGGCACCGAGCAGGAAGACCGCGCCGAAGAGGTACCACTGGATCTCGAGGAAGGCGTTCGAGCCGACGTTGAAGGCTTTGCGCGCGACCGCGTTGGAGGCGCTGATCAGCGCCGCGGCGAGCACCAGCCAGATGATGAACTTGCCGAAGAATCGGCTCACGGCATCAATGCCGTGTGACAAGCGGAGCAGGGTGTCCATGGGGAGCGCCTCGAGGCTTGCGTGCACAAAAACGCCGAGCTTGGCGGTGGCTTCGCTCGGCGTGAGGGGCAGGGGTTGCAGGTTCCCTGCGGGCGATGTCCGGAGCGCAAGCGCTGCGTCCGGACATCCGATCGTCAGAGCTTCTGGGAGGCCAGGTATTGGGCGTAGTTGCCTTCTGCCACCGATTCCCATTGCACCGCGTCGGCGAGGAAGCGGCTGTAGTCGGCGTAGATCTTCTTCCAGTTGGCGTTCTTCTCGTTGAGCTCGGCGTACACCTCGCGCGAGGCCTTGAACGCGCCGTCCATGAAGTCCTTCGGGAAGCGCGACAGCTTGGCACCTTCGGCGATCAGTTGCTTGAGCGAGGACGGGTTGCGGCCGTCGTAGCGCGCCTGGCAGGTGACGTGGGCGGCGCGCGCAGCCTGCTCGACGATCGCCTTGTACTCGGCCGGCAGGCCATTCCACTGCTTGTCGTTGATGTAGATCGAGAACTGCGTGCTGCCTTCCCACCACGCCGGGAAGTAGTAGTGCTGCGCGACCTTGTGCAGGCCCAGCTTGAGGTCGTCGTAGGGGCCGATCCATTCGGCCGCGTCGATCGTGCCCTTTTCCAGCGCCTGGTAGATCTCGCCGGCCGGAATGTTTTGCGGCACCGCACCGAGCTTGGCGAGTACGCGACCGCCGAAGCCGCCGATACGCATCTTGAGGCCTTCGAAGTCCTTCACCGACTTGATCTCCTTGCGGTACCAGCCGCCCATCTGGGTGCCGGTGTTGCCGCAGGGGAAGTTGACGATGTTGAACTGGGCGTAGAACTCGCGCATCAGCTTCATGCCGTTGCCTTCGAACATCCACGCGCTCATCGCGCGCGAGCCCATGCCGAAGGGGATCGTGCAGTCGAGCGCGAAGGTCTCGTCCTTGCCGAAGAAGTAGTAGGGCGCGGTGTGGGCGCACTCGATGGTGCCCTGCTGCACGGCGTCGACCACGCCGAAGGGGGGCACCAGCTCGCCGCCCGGATGCACCGAGATCACGAACTTGCCGCCGGTGGCCTCAGACACATACTTGGAGAAGGCTTCGCTCGCGCCGAACACCGTGTCGAGCGACTTCGGGAAACTGGAAGCCAGGCGCCAGCGGATCTGCTGCTGGGCGTGGACGATGGCCGGTGCGGTGCCGGCGGCGAGAATGCCGGCCACGCCGGCGCCCTGCAGGAATTTACGACGTTCCACGGTGACTCCTTGTTGCGTGAGGGGGATCGATTCGACCGATACGATTATAGGAACGCTCGATCATCCTCTGAAATCCGCGGAAAACCCTAACGTGAGTCGTATTCGGCATTTTTGTCGTGTCGGGGATCAGGCTCCGGGTAGTTCGTCGAGCGCGTTCCTGAGGTGGCGCTCGTCCGCCCACGCCAGCAGTCGCCAGGCGCCGGCGGTGTGTTCGATCCAGTTCAGCGCGGCATTGGGAATCGCGAAGCTGCGCGGGGTCTCGAGGGGCTCGCCGGTGGCCAGACGGTGCACGATGTCGAGCACCCCGCCATGGGTGACTACGGCCACCGCATCGCCCGCATGGCGCTCGGCGATCTCGCCGAGGGCAGCGTGCACGCGCGCCGCGAAGCCCGCCAGGCTCTCACCCTCGCCGGCGAACGAGAAAGCCGCCTCGCGCGCCGTAAACCGGCGGTAGTGCTCCGGGTGGCGGTGCTCGGCCTCCTCGTAGGTCAGGCCCTGGAACACGCCATAGTGGCGTTCGCGCAGGCGGGCATCATGGGTCGGCTCAAGGCCTTGCACGCGGCCGACGGCAGCGGCTGTCTGGCGTGCGCGCTGCAGGTCGCTGCAGTACAGCGCGGCGAAGCGCTCGCCGGCACGCACCAGGCTGCGCGCGGTGGCCTCGGCCTGGGCGAGGCCGTTGTCGTTGAGCGGGATGTCGATGTGTCCCTGCAGGCGGCGCGCGGCGTTCCAGGCGGTTTCGCCGTGGCGGACCAGACAGATCCGGCAGCCGTGCTTTGAGGATGATGTTTTTGTCGGTTTCATCGTTTGAGTGCGGGGCTGCACGCGGGGGCGCCGCCCCTTGTGGGATAATCGGGCTTTTACGACCTGCGGGCGCACGTCGTTGCGCCCGGGCTGCGTCTGCCGCCCTGGTATGTGGAGTTCCCCGTGTCCTTTCTGTTGCGCATGTCCCGGTTGATCGACTGGATCAACGAACGGGTCGGCCGTAGCGTGATGTGGCTGGTGCTGGTCGCAGTGGTGATCAGTGCCGGCAACGCGCTCGTCCGCAAGCTCTTTAACACAAGTTCGAACGCGCTGCTCGAGATCCAGTGGTACCTGTTCGCAGCGATCTTCATGCTCGCCGCGGGCTACACCTTTCTGCGCAACGAGCACGTGCGCATCGATGTCCTGACCAGCCGGTTGTCGGCGCGCGGGCAGAACATCGTCGATGTGATCGGGATCCTTTTCTTCCTGCTGCCGATGGCGGTGCTCATCCTGTGGCTATCGTGGCCGATCGTGATGAACGCCCTGCACTCGGGCGAGATGTCGCAGAACTCGGGTGGCCTGATCCGCTGGCCGGTCAAGATGCTGTTGCCGCTCGGTCTCGGCCTGCTGGTGCTGCAGGCTTTTTCCGAACTGGTCAAGCGTATCGCCTTCCTCACCGGGTATGGCCCCAATCCGCTGCAGAAGAAGTCGGCGGGCGCCGCGACCGAGGAACTGGTCGCTGCGATCAAGGCGCAGCGCGAGGGGAGGGCGGAGCCATGAGCGAGTTCCTCATCGCCAACATGGCGCCGCTGATGTTCGCGTCCATGGTGTTGTTCCTGCTCTTCGGGTTTCCGGTGGCGTTCGCGCTCGCCGCCAATGGCATCCTGTTCGGGCTGATCGGCATCGAGCTCGGCCTGCTGCATGGCGCGCTGTTCCAGGCCCTGCCCGAGCGCATCTTCGGCATCATGGCCAACGACACCCTGCTCGCGGTGCCATTCTTCACCTTCATGGGGCTGGTCCTCGAGCGCAGCGGCATGGCCGAGGATCTGCTCGACACCATCGGTCAGCTCTTCGGGCCGGTGCGGGGCGGGCTCGCCTTCGCGGTGATCTTCGTCGGTGCGCTGCTGGCGGCGACCACCGGCGTGGTGGCGGCGTCGGTGATCTCGATGGGCCTGATCTCGCTGCCGATCATGATGCGTTACGGCTACGACCACCGCCTCGCCACCGGCGTGATCGCCGCCTCGGGCACGCTGGCGCAGATCATCCCGCCCTCGCTGGTGCTGATCGTGATGGCCGACCAGCTCGGCCGCAGCGTCGGCGACATGTACCAGGGGGCTTTGCTGCCCGGCCTCGTCCTCACCAGCATGTACGTCGCCTACGTCGGCCTGGTGGCGATGTTTCGCCCGTCGCTCGCGCCCGCGATGCCGCTCGAAGCGCGCACGCTGCGCGAGCCCGATGGCGCCAGCGGGCTGCGCTCGCTGGCGCTGCTGACCGTGGTGGCGGTGGCAGGCGCCTGGCTCTTCGCCAGCCAGCTCTATCGCACCGACGCGCCGCGCGACGAGGTCGTGGTGGTGTCGGCGATGGCCGGCATCGGCATCGCCTTCGTGATCGCGATGGTCAACCGCGTCTTCGGCATCGGCCTGCTGTCGCGCATGGCCGAGCGCGTGACCTTTGTGCTGATCCCGCCGCTCGGGCTGATCTTCCTCGTCCTCGGTACCATCTTCATCGGCGTCGCCACGCCGACCGAGGGCGGCGCCATGGGAGCGCTCGGGGCAGTGCTGATGGCGGTTGCGCGCAAGCGTCTGTCACTGGCGCTGCTCAGGCAGGCGATGGATTCGACCACCAAGCTGTCGTGCTTCGTGGTCTTCATTCTCATCGGCTCGAGCGTGTTCGGCCTCACCTTCCGCGGCGTCAATGGCGACCTGTGGGTCGAGCACCTGATGACCTCGCTGCCTGGCGGCCAGACTGGCTTCCTGATTGCGGTCAACCTGCTGGTGTTCGTGCTCGCCTTCTTCCTCGACTACTTCGAGCTCGCCTTCATCATCGTGCCGCTGCTCGCGCCGGTGGCGGACAAGCTCGGCATCGACCTGATCTGGTTCGGCGTGCTGCTGGCGGTGAACATGCAGACCTCCTTCCTGCACCCGCCCTTCGGCTTTGCGCTCTTCTTCCTGCGCTCGGTCGCGTCCGAAAAGGTGAAGACGGCGTCGATCTACTGGGGGGCGGTGCCCTTCGTGATCATCCAGCTCATCATGGTCGGTCTGATCATCGCCTTCCCAGGCCTCGTCTCCTATGGCGATGCAGGTGCCAAGCCTGCTGAACAGCAAGAGCTCAACCTCGATGATCTGCTGCATGGCGGCAGCGGGGCGGCCCCCGCCAGCGAGGGGAATACCGATCTGATGCGCCAGTTGCAGGGCAACTGAGCGCCGGCGAGCAATAAAAAAGCCGCGCTGATGCGCGGCTTTTTTTCGGCGCCCGAGATCGCAGGCGCTCGGCGATGGTCCGCGAGCCTTTGCCTACGCCGGCGTGACGCTCAGCGCACCGACTGCATGAAGCGGTCGAAGCCGGCTTCGGCGACGCTGAACCAGGCGTTCTGCGACTTGCGATACTTTTCGAACTCGGTGTAGATCTTCGCCCAGGCCGGGTTCTTGGCGGTCTCTTCGGCGTACAGCTCGCGCGAGATGTCGAATGCCTTCTTCATGATGTCGTTGGAGAAGTTCTGCAGCTTGACGCCCTGCGCGAGCAGGCGGGCGAGCGCCTGCGGGTTCTTGTGGTCGTACATCGCGGTCATCTGGATGTGGGCCTCGCGCGAGGCGGCGCGGAAGGCAGCCTGGTACTCCTTGGGCAGCTTGTCCCACTCGGCCTTGTTCACGTAGAAGTGCACCACCGGGCCCGGCTCCCACCAACCCGGCGAGTAGTAGTTCGGCGCCACCTTGTAGAAGCCGAGCTTCTCGTCGTCGTAGGGGGCGACCCATTCGGCGGCGTCGATGGTGCCCTTCTCGAGCGAGGGGTAAATGTCCGAGCCGGCGATCTGCTGCGGGATCGCGCCCATGCGCGACATGATCTCGCCGGCGATGCCCGCGATGCGGATCTTCAGGCCCTTGATGTCCTCCAGGGTGTTGATCTGCTTGCGATACCAGCCTCCCATCTGCACGCCGGTGTTGCCGCCGAGGAAGGAGTACACGTTGTAGTTGCTGTAGAACTCGTCGAGCAGCTCCTGGCCGCCGCCGCCGATGATCCAGGCGTCCATCTGGCGGGCGTTCATGCCGAAGGGCACGGCGGTGCCGAAGGCGAAGGTCTTGTCCTTGCCGACGTAGTAGTACGAGCACGAGTGGCACATCTCGACCGTGCCCTGCTGCACGGCGTCGAGCGCCTGCAGGCCCGGGACGATCTCGCCCGCCGGGAAGATGCGGATGTCGAACTTGCCGCCGGTGATCTCGCGCAGGCGGTTGGCGAGGAGCTCGGCACTGCCGTAGAGCGTGTCGATGCTCTTCGGGAAGCTCGAGGTCATGCGCCACTTGATCTCGGGCAGGCCGGTCTGGACGGCGGGGGCGGCGACCGCCGCGGTGGAGGCGACGCCTGCGGCGGCACCGGCCGCCAGGCCGACACCGGCCTTCTTGAGGAATGAACGACGTTCCACGATTTCTCCTTGCGAGTGGGGGGTGGATTCCAGAAAATTCAGCAAACGATTATAGAGCCCGATCGGCATGCGGGGCGGAAACGGCTGGCACTGGCCAGATCAAGCCGGCCGGTCGACTCAGCGCCCGGCGATCTTCATGCGTTCGATCAGCACCGAGCCGCACAGCTTGGCGCCGCGCGGGAGGGCGTCGTTGCCGATGGCGACGATGCCGCGGAACATGTCGCGCAGGTTGCCGGCGATGGTGATCTCCTCGACGGCGTGCTTGATGCGGCCTTTCTCTACCCAGAAGCCTGCCGCACCACGTGAATAATCGCCCGTGACGTAATTCACGCCGTGACCGAGCAGCTCGGTGACGAGCAGGCCGCGGTCCATCTGCCTGATCAACCCGGCCAGGTCGTGCTCGCCCGGCTTCACGATGAGGTTGTGCGAGCCGCCGGCGTTGCCGGTGGTCTGCAAGCCGAGCTTGCGCGCCGAGTAGGCGGAGAGGAAGTAGCCGTTGAGCACGCCGTCGGTGACCACCTCGCGGTCGCGGGTGGCGACGCCGTCACTGTCGAAGGGGCTGGAGCCGAAGGCCTTCCTGAGGTGCGGGCGCTCGGCGATGCTCACCGCCGGTGCGAACACCTGCTGGCCGAGGCTGTCGAGCAGGAAGCTTGACTTGCGGTAGAGCGAGCCGCCGCTCACCGCCTGCACGAAATTGCCGATCAGCGTCACCGCGAGCTGCGCCTCGAAGAGCACCGGGGCCTCGCAGGTGCGGATCCTTTTCGCCCCCAGGCGCGCCAGCGCACGTTCGCCCGCGCGGCGGCCGATGTCCTCGGCCGACATCAGCTCGGCCGCATCGCGCCGCGAGTCATACCAGTATTCGCGCTGCATCGCGTCACCTTCGCCGGCGATGACCGAGCACGACAGGCCGTGGCGGGTGGTGGCGTAGCCGCCGATGAAGCCATGGCTGTTGGCGGAAATGAAGTGCGACTGCTGGATCGAGGTGTCGGCGCCTTCCGAGTTGCTGATCTTCGGGCTCACCGCAAAGGCCGCGTCCTCGCAGCGGCGCGCGAGCGCGATCGCCTCGCCGACGTCGATCTGCCAGGGGTGGAAGAGGTCGAGCTCGGGCATGTCCTTGGGCTTCGCCATCAGCGCCGCGTCGGCGAGGCCCGCGCAGGGGTCGGGCGCGGTGAAGCGGGCGATCGACAGCGCCGCCTCGACCGTGGCCTTGAGCGCTTTCTTCGAGAAGTCCGAGGTGCTCGCGTAGCCGCGCTGCTGGCCGACATAGACGGTGACGCCCACGCCCTTGTCGCGGTTGTACTCGATGGTGTCGACCTCGCCCTTGCGCACCGCAACCGACTGGCCGAAGCCTTCGGAGACGTCGGTCTCGCAGGCGGAGGCGCCGTGCTTCTTCGCGTGCTTGAGGATGTCGGTGGCGATTTCGGCGAGATGCGCCTGCGAAAAGGAGAAGCCTGGGCTGGACATGGGCGGGCCGGATGCGTGCAAAGGCTATAATCTTAACCCGATCAAGCCAGCCCCCCCCGCACGCAATGCGTCCAGATTCGCGCCGTCAAGACCAATCCGCCCCCGAGGACGAGGACGACTTCCTCGAGCCGCCGAGCAAGAGCAGCCGCAAGCGCGACATGCACGCGCTGCAGGATCTCGGCGAACAGCTCGTCGCGCTGTCGCCCGAGCGCCTGAAGAAGGTGCCGCTGCCCGATGCGCTGTACGAGGCGGTTCGCGCCGCGCAGGGCTTCAAGATGGAAGCGCGCCGCCGCCAGCTGCAGTACGTCGGTAAGCTGATGCGCAAGGTCGACCCTGCGCCGATCCAGGCCCAGCTCGAGATCTTCGCCGGCAACTCCGCCGCCGAGATCGCGAAGATGCATCGTCTCGAGCGCCTGCGCGAGCAGTTGCTCGAGGACGAGCAGACCCTCGGCACCATCGCCGAGACCTGGCCCGAGGCCGACCTGCAATATCTGCGCACCTTGCGCCGCAACGCGCTCAAGGAGCGCGAAGCCGCCAAGCCGCCGAAGTCCTTCCGCGAGATTTTCCGTATGCTGCGCGAGCTTCAGGACGCGCAGGATGCCGCCGAGGAAGCGGCGGCAGAGGCCGCCGCGGCCGACGAGGCGGAGCGTGCCGGCGAATGAGGTCGAGCGCGCTCCGTCCGCGGGGCGAATCGTCCGTCGGCGTCGCTGCGTGAGCGCCGCGCGCGCCGTACATTCACATCCGCATGCCGGCCCTACCCGAATCCACCCGAGCAGAGAGCGACCTCATGAGTGAACACATCCGCATCGGCCTGGTGTCGATCAGCGACCGCGCCTCCGAAGGCACCTACGAAGACCAGGGCATCCCGGCGCTGAAGGACTGGCTGGGCAAGGCGCTCACTTCGCCATGGAGCGCCGAGACCCGGCTGATCCCCGACGAACGCGCGCTGATCGAGCGCACCCTGATCGAGCTGGTCGATGGCACCGGCTGCAAGCTGGTGCTTACCACGGGCGGCACCGGCCCGGCGGTGCGCGACGTCACCCCCGAGGCCACGCTCGCCATCGCCGACAAGGAAATGCCCGGCTTCGGCGAGGAGATGCGCCGCATCAGCCTCAACTTCGTGCCCACCGCGATCCTGTCGCGCCAGGTCGCGGTGATCCGTGGGAAGTGCCTGATCATCAACCTGCCCGGCCAGCCCAAGTCGATCCGCGAAACGCTTGAGGGCGTGCGCGACGCCGACGGCAGCGTGCGCCACGTCGGCATTTTCGCCGCGGTGCCGTACTGCATCGACCTCGTCGGCGGCCCCTACGTCGAGACCGACGATGCGGTGATCAAGGCCTTCCGGCCCAAGAGCGCGATCCGGCCGAAGCAGGGCTGAATCCGGTGAGCCAATCCGCCGACCGGGTCGCGAGCGCTGCCCTCGACGCCAATGCCGCCACGGCCGCCGCCAAGCCGGCGACGCTGGTGAAGTCGCACCCGCAGGCACCGGATGCACTCGGTGAGCCAGCGCAGATCGTGTGGGAAGAAGTCGCAGGCGCGGAGAGTGCGCCGCGCACCTGCCAGGCGCGCTGGCGCTCGGAGAGCGGTCAGGCGCCCC
>JBEOKH010000370.1:0-8484 GCA_040275625.1 Thauera sp.
GCTGACCGCGCGGGGGCGCGAGCTCAACGATATCCGCTTCAATGTCGCCCGCTGGCCGCTGTTCCTGTGCGAACTGTATCGCGTCGGCGATCACGAGCACCGTCTGCTCTTCCACATCGACCACCTCCTGGTGGACGGCTTCAGCTTCATGCATCTGCTCGAAGCCGTGCTGGTCCACTACGATCGCGAGGCGGCCGGCCTTCCCGCGCGGGCGCGGCCGGACGGCGCGCTCGAGTTTCGCGACTATGTGCTGATTGAACGCTTCCGCCAGCGCACCCGCAGCTACGAGCGCGACATGGCCTTCCAGATGGACGTCTTCACGGACCTGCCACCGAAGGCCACCCTGCCGTTCAAACGCGACCCCGCCAGCATCGACCCGGTCTTGTTCGACACCCACTACCAGATGCTCAACGCAGCCACCGTCGATAACCTGAACCGGATCGCCCGTTCGCAGGGTGTCAGCCTCAACTCACTGCTGCTGGCCGCCTGGTTCAAGCTGGTCAACCTCTGGTCGAACCAGGGCGACCTGGTCATCAACATGCCGGTGTTCAACCGCGAGCAGTACTTCACCGGCGCCCGCGCCGTGATGGGCAGCTTCATCGACATCTTCCCGGTACGCATCCACACCGCCTTCGCCGAGCCGCTGATGGCGATCGCCCTCAAGGTGGAACGCTTCACGCGGGAACTGATGCGCTCGCCGGTCTCCTCCATCGACCTCTCGCGCCGCCTGGCCGAGCGCGATGGCGCCGCCGCCGCGTCGATGAGCAACCTGATCTTCTCCAACTCCATCGGCGTGTACGGCGGCGAGTTCCGCCAGCTGAAAGGCGTCAAGGTCAGCCGCCCCCGCTTCCGCACCGGCGCGCCAGGCACCTTCATCGACCTCGTGCTGTACGACTACGAGGGCGAGACCTGCATCAACTGGAACTACATGCGCGACCTGATGGATCAGGGTTTCATCGAAACCCTGGCACACCAGTTCGGCCACCTGCTGGACGACCTCTGCGCCGCCGACACCGCCAACGCCCTGGAGACGCCCTTCACCGGAGAGGGGTTGATGCTCCCGCACCATTGGGACCGGCTCGAGCGGCTGGTGGCCCCACCCACCCCCTATCCCAGCGCGACCACCATCCAGGCCGAGATCGAGGCGGTCGTCGATGCCGATGGGGAGGCCCCGGCCCTGACCTTCGAGGACGAGCGCATCAGCTACGCCGAGCTGGATCGCCGGGCCAACCGCGTCGCCCACGCGCTGCGCGGGATGGGCACCGGCCGCAACCAGTTCGTGGCGCTGCTCTTCACCCGCTCCAGCGACATGCTGGCGGCACAGCTCGGCGTGCTCAAGGCGGGCGCCGCCTACGTTCCCATCGACCCGGAGGTGCCACGGCAGAGGCTGGCCTACCTGCTGCGCGACAGCGGGGCAAGGGTCTTGCTCACCCAGGCGCGCCATCTCGACGCGGCACTGGAAGGCGGCAAGGAGCTGGAGCGCGTCATCCTGCTCGACAGGGAGGTTTCACAGGCCCAGGCCCAGGCGAACACGGAGGGGACGGCCCTGCTGGGGCGCGACCTCGTCGACTCGCAACCGGACTCCCGGCCGGGGACCGAGTCCGGCCCAGATGACCTCGCCTACATGATCTACACATCGGGCTCCACCGGCGACCCCAAGGGCGTGATGATCCGCCACCGCAACATCCTCAACTTCCTGCACTGGGTGCGCGGCTACTACGCGCTCGGCCCCACCGACCAGCTTGCCCTGGTCACGTCCTACGCCTTCGACATGACCCTGGCCAGCAACTGGGCGCCGCTGATCAGCGGCGCCACGCTGCACATCCTGGACGACGACAAGACCCGTGACGTGGAGACGCTGCTGCGGTTCATCAGCGACAAGAAGATCACCCTGCTCAACGTCACGCCCTCCCACTTCTCGCTGCTGGCCAGCGCCCGCGCCTACCTCGACCTGCCGCCGCTGCCGATGGTCGGGGAGATGCGCATCATGCTCGGTGGCGAGACCATCCGCCGGACCGACCTCAACCTGTGGCTGGAGCACTACCCCGGCCACCGCCTCATCAACGAGTACGGTCCCACCGAGGCCAGCGTCGCCTCCAGCTTCTTCCCCATCCCCGTCAACGCCGACAACCTGGTGGAACTGGACGTCATCCCGATCGGCGGCCCGCTGGACAACAACCGCCTCTACATCGTGGACGGCAACGACCGCCTTTGCCTGCCGGGGGTCGCCGGTGAGCTGTGCATCGGCGGCGTGGGGGTGGCGGCCGGCTATCACGGCAAGCCCGAGCGCACCGCCAGGTCCTTCGTGCCAGACCCGTTCGCCGACGACAGCTCGATGATGTATCGCACCGGTGACCGCGCACGGCTGCGGGAGGACGGCACCGTCGAGTTCCTGGGCCGGGAGGACCACCAGATCAACTTGCGCGGCTACCGTATCGAGGCCGGAGAGGTCGAGGCGGCACTGCGGCGTCACCCGGACGTCGCCCAGGCCATCGTCACCACCCGCCCGGACACCTCCGGCGCGGCCCAGCTGGTGGCCTTCTACACCTCGACCACCGGCTCGCCGGTTCAATCCACGGCGTTGCGCGAGTTCCTCGGCGACGCCCTGCCCGCCTACATGGTCCCGGCGCACTTCCAGCACATTGCCGCCATCCCCACCAGCGCCAGCGGCAAGGCAGACCTGAAGGCGCTGCCGGCCGTGGTGTTCGACAGCGCCCCCAACCCCGGCTACCTGGCGCCGCGCGACGCCATGGAACAGCGGCTGGCCTCCATCTGGGCCGAACTGCTGGGGGACAGGAGCATCGGCATCCGTGACACCTTCTGGAACCTGGGCGGCGACTCGCTCAAGGCGATGCGGTTGATCGTGCGCTACCGCGAGGAGGGCATCGAGGGCTTCGGCCTGCGCGAGGTGTTTGCCCACGACACCATCGAGAAATCGGCGGCCTTCCTGGCAACCAAGACCCCGTCCACCGCCGAGCACCCATCGCTGCTGGTGGCGCTTGCCTCGCCGCCCGCTGCCACCCGGCGCTTCGTACTGTTCCCCTATGCCTGCGGCAATGCCTCGACCTTCGTCGAGTTGGCGCGCCACCTCCCGGCCGACGCGGAAATCCTCGCCGTCTCACCGGCCGAACCGTCAGCAGCCCCTCAGGCCGTGGCGTCCATCGCCGAGTTGGGCAGCACCGTCGCAAGCCACCTCCGGATGCTGCCCGACCTGCCCACGGTGCTGGTCGGTTACTCCTATGGCGGCTACCTGGCCTTCGACACCGCGAGACGCCTGGAGGCCGCCGGTGCCCCCGGCCATCACCTGGCCATCGTCGCCGCCAACCCGCCCGGCGTCACCACCGAGCTGGACTGGATCGCCATCAACGACGACCAGACCATCCTCGACTATTCGCGGCGTGTCTACGGCTTCGACCCGGACGGCCTGGCCCCCACCGAGCGCGACGCCTACCTCGCCCTGCTGCGCCAGCAGACCCGGTCGATGGTGGAATACGAGTTCGGTGAAGCGCTGCCTGCAAGCACCCCGACGACCATCCTGACCGGTGACGAGGAGGAGGACGAGGGCATACGCGACGGCGCGGATGCATGGCGCGGCATCGTGCCCCATGCCCGCTTCACCACCCTGCCCGGACGGCACATGCTGATCAAGAGCCACCCGCAGGCCCTGGCCAGCCGATTGAGCGTGCTGGCAGCGATGCGGCTGCCGGGCTGAGGGGGAGCGGTGTCAGCGCGAATACTCATCCTCGGCGGCTTCGGCCGGGTCGGCCTGGAGACCGCCCGCTATCTGTTGGCCCACGGCGAGGACCGCCTGACCCTGGCCGGTCGCCACCTTCATCCGCTGCCGCCGGACCTCGCGGCGGCCAACGGTCGGGTCGCCACCGCCAGCGTCGATGTCAGCGACGAGGCGAGGCTGTCCCGCCTGTGCGGCGAACACGACCTGGTGATCGCCGGCATCGGCCCCTCCGGCCTGATCGGCAACCGGGTTGCCCGGGCCTGCATCGACCGCACCGTGCCGCTGCTCGACCCGGGCGGCTACGACCCCTTGTTGCGCGAACTGGAAGCCATCGAACGGGAGCGGTCCGTGCCGGTACCGCTGGTCATCAACGCTGGCCTGCTGCCGGGTCTCTCCGGCCTGTTCCCGCGCCACCTCATCGAGCGCCACGGCGCCGGCCGCCAGCCGGTGGGCCTGGAGTGCCACTACGTCGGCCGCGATGCCTGGACCTACGCGTCGGCCTGGGACATCGTCCACAGCCTGGGCGACTTCGGCGCCGAGCGGGGCTTCTGCGCCGTGGAGGACGGCCGGCTGCAGCGTATCCGCCTCTCCCACGCCTTCGCCAAGCCCACCTTGCCCGCGCCGATCGGCAAGGTCACCTCCGCCCTCACCTACACCGAGGAGATCGGCCGCCTGGGGCGGGAGTTCGCCATCCCCTCGGTGCGGGTCTACGGCGCCAACAACGGCCCGCGTTCGGCACTGGTGAGCGTCGCCGCCAAGCTGCTGCGGCTGCATCGCACGCCGCGCGGAATCGACCGCGCCGCCCAGTGGCTGGTCCGCGCCTCGGCGCGCGACATGCGCCGCCTGCAACCGGTCTTCGCCATCTCTGCCACCGTGCGCTACAGCGATGGAACCACCACGCGCGGCACCCTGCAGGTGGCCGACACCTATCGAGCCACCGGGACCGCGATGGGGATCGCAGCCCGCCAACTGACGTCGGCGGTCGGCATATCGCCTGCGGTGCGCATGCTGCACGAGGCGGTAGACGCCAGCGAGTTCATGGCGCAATTCAACGCCGCAGCCATCACCACCCACATGGAAATCGAAGAGTCATGAGCACGGAGATCAATCGGGCGCCGCGCAGCGTGGTGGTCATCGGCGGCAGCGGCGAGAGCGGCCGCCGTATTGTCAGGGATCTCAGGCTGCACCATCCCGCGCTGCGCGTTGTCAGCGCCTCGCGCCACCGGGATGGCGAGGCGGAACTGCCGGCGGGGGTGACCTGGTGCGAGTTGGATATCGAGCGGCCGGACGAGGCGCGCGATCGGTTGCGCGCCTTCGACCTCGCCATCATCGCCCTCGGGCCGATGGAACACGTCGGCGCTCGCGCCCACAGCCTGTGTCTGGAGGCGGGCGTGGACTGCGTGGACATCAACGACAGCCTCGCCGCCGGCGATGCCATCCTGGCCCTGGAGCAGCAGGCCGCCGCAAACGGTTGCCGCATCTATACCGGCCTTGGGCTGTCCCCTGGCCTCTCCACGCTGTTGCTGCTGCAACTGGCCCATGGGAACGCCTCCGCCGCCGGTCTTTACCGCTCCCGTCTTTACATGGGCGCGGCCCACGGTGGTGGCAAGACCAGCCCCCACGCCCTCGTGGCGAGTTTCCGCAAACAGCTGGAGATCTACCGCGACGGCCGGCGCCAGCGGATCGCTAGCCCCTGGCGCGACGCAGCCAGCCGCTTCCGCTTCCCCGGCCACGACCAGCCCCTCGCGCTGATCCCCTACGCCACACCCGAAACGGCCACGCTGGTCCGCAGCGGCGCCCAGGCCGGTATCACCGGCCTGGACAGCCGCTTCCATGTCCAGTTCCTGCCCCAGGGCCTCGCCCGCACCATCGCCGCCATCGCCCCTGGCCCTGCCCTGCGCGAGGCGGTGGCACGTCGCTTCCACGCCAGCGGCCAGGCGGCGAAGCGACGGCGTAGCGCCGACCCCGCCACCACCCTCTGGGTCTATCCGGATGATCGGCCCCAAGATGGACTGGCGGTACACGGCCCGCTCTCCGCGTACGACCTCACCTCGGCGATGGTGTGCGCCGTGATCGATGGCATCGTGGCGGGCTGGCTGCAAACGCCCCCCGGCGTGTGGAGCCTGGACGGCCACACCACGCCGGATCAGGTTCGCCGGCTCGGAGACGCCCTGCGTCGGCGGGGCGTACTCATCCGGCCGGCGTCGTTTGCCGAACACGACGCCGAGCGGTTCCGCTTCGGATGGTGCCAGACGACAGGCGAGTCCGTCCGCACGCTGCGCCACTATCGCCAAAGCTGGTACTCGGCAGCCGTGCCGTTGCCCCCCGCACTTCGCCGACTTCAGCAGACCTATCTACTTCAGTCGGATCTGTGGACCACACTGCGCAGCGAGTTGGGTGTCACCGGACTCGCCGCCCTGCTGCCGCGCATTGCCAAGCGCTGGTTCGGACTCCGCCAGAGCACCGCGCTTTATCGCCGCCGCCAGCCCCCCTGGCCAACGATCGCCCGCGACTTCAGCCTGTTCGCCGCCGGCTATGGCGAGATACGGCGGGTGCTCGGGCAGAAGCGCGCCTTGGCGCTCTACCGACGCATGTTCCTCGACAGCGCCCGGATGGAGATGCGTTGGCTGTGGCCCGACCCCGAGCTGTTTGCCCTCCTCCCGGACCCGGTCGCGGCCGTCCAGGACTATTGGTCAGCCTACCTCGATGACTGCGAAGCCCTGGGCGTGCTGGAGGTTCGGCGCGACGGCGACACCTTTCAGCTACACAACTGCGCCTACGCCATCCTGTTCCACCTCCTCGGCTGCCCGGAACTCTCCGGCCTCGTGCGCGAGATGGAGCGGGAGGCATTGAGCGGCCTGGCCCGCGCGGCCGGTCTCGATCTTGAATGGCACACCGGGGAGGATGGTACGGCCGAGATATCCCTCCGTCCGCTGCGAGCCCCCCTGGAGGTCGAGGCAGCAGGGGTTTCGTGGAGCACCGCTCCGTGCCTGGGAAACGGGTCGGCTGTGCAAAGCCGACCCACCGTCGCGTCAGCGACAGGAGGGTAGTCCAGTGAACCAACATGAAGCGCTGATCGATGGCGGCCTGCAGCAGACCGCCTGGCTGACCGCCGGCTGCCACGTCAGTGCCGGTGCCGCCTGGGCGCTGCACCGGCCGGTGTCGGCGTGGCTCATCCACCGTTTCGGCATGCCGCCATTCGCCGAGCGGTTAAAGTACTTCACCGTGCACGGTATCGCCCAGCGGGCCGCCGCTATCGACCGCTTGCTCGACGCCCGGCTCCGCGAGTGGGAGGCGAACGGCGCCACCTACGAGGTCTGGAGCCTCGGCGCCGGTTTCGACTCCCGTTGGTACAACCTGGGCGAACGGCCCGGCCTGCGCCGCTACCTGGAGTTCGATCTCCCGGAGCTGCTGGCACGCAAGCGCGCGCTGCTCGATACCAGCCCCTACGCGCGGGAGTACGCCCGGGTCATCGCCATGCCGGGCGAGGTGCAGGCAACCGTGGCCGGCGCGGCGCCCGAAGAGGGAAACCGGCTGATGGTCGTCATCGAAGGGATGATCGACTACCTCGACACCGAAGAGAAACGGCGCCTGCTGGCCAACCTCGCCACCAAACCGGGCGGGTGCGAGATCATCGTCGACGTCCAGAACGCGCACCTGACCCGCCACAACAACCGGCGCGCGGAGCGGGCCACCGGTACCTCCACGGTGCGCTTCGCGTTGGCCCCGAACGATCCCGAACGCTTCTATGTCACTACCACCGGCTTCCAGCTTCATGCCGCCGAGGCCCTCTTTCCCGGCCTGTTCAGGGCGCGCTTCCCGCGCCTGGGGCGGCTCCTGCCGTTGCCAAAGCGGGTGCGACGCAGCTATCTCCTGCTTCACCTCGTACGGACCCGGTGAAATGCCACGACCAACCCACCTCGCGTGGCTGCCTTCCCTCCTCCTCGTCGCGCTGGCCGTGGCGCTGACCACGGGCGGTTTCTTTCTTCCCCCGGTCGCCGAAGGGCCGGTCGCTCCCCTCGTGCTTCCAGACCAGGCCCCGCTCGACGAGCAAGTCTCCTGGCTGGAGCTTGACGGCGCAGCGCCGGTGGCGGTAACCGACCTGATGCCGCCTCGGGCGCCCAAGGCGTGGCTTCTGTTCATCCACGGCACCTCGCTGCATGCCGGCTGGTACCGGGACATGGCGCGCGAACTCAACACCCGGGACATCGCCGTACGCCTCCTCGACCTCCCTGGCCACGGCCGCTCCGGAGGGACGCGCGGCCACCTGCCGTCCAGCACCGCCATCGACCGCCTTCTCGAGAAGGCGCTGCTTGCGCTGCCCGACCGCGACGTGCCGCGCTACCTGGGTGGCCACTCGCTTGGCGCCGACGTGGTGACACGCCCCGAACTCTTGCAGCGCATGGCGCTGGCCGGCCGGCCAGTAAGTGGCCTGCTGCTCCTGGCGCCCTATCTCGCTGGCGCCGATATCGGCGTCGACTGCCCGCTGGTCTGCACCATGAACTCGATCAACCCCGCCGGAATGTTCGCCGACGGCTATCCGACCGTCAGACAGAACTGGCGCTTCGCGAGCGCCGGGCGCGATCCGTTGCTGACCGACGTCTATGACCGCACTCTGCTGCGACGGCTGTTCTCCGAGCAGCCCGCGAGCCAGCGGCTGGCGGCGCTGCCGGCGCCGGTGCTGGCGTTGATCGGCGATCGCGACGAGTTGATCTCCGCGGCCAGGCTCGACCGGCTGTTCGCCACGGCGC
>JBEOKH010000371.1:0-3038 GCA_040275625.1 Thauera sp.
GCTTGGCGGGCAGCCGCGCCGGGCTCAGATCTCAATCTGCTCGGAGATCTCCAAGGCATCATCGACCTCGATGCCCAAGTACCGCACCGTCGACTCGAGCTTGGAGTGACCCAGCAGGAGTTGCACCGCCCGCAGGTTCTTCGTGCGCTTGTAGATCAATGTCGCCTTCGTGCGTCGCATCGAGTGCGTACCGTAGGCGGACGGATCGAGGCCGGCGGCCACCACCCAGTGCTCGACGATCCTCGCGTACTGACGGGTAGAGACATGCGGTGAGTCGTGCAGGCGGCTCGGAAAGAGGAAGTCCTCCGCCCTCAGGCCGGCCTTCGCGATCCAGGCAGCCACAGCCGTACGCGTGGGCTCGGTCAGTTCGAACTGCACAGGCCGCTGCGTTTTCCGTTGCACGACCATGGCGCGTGAGAGCACCTGGTTTCCATGGGTCACGTCGCGCACCCGCAGGCTGACGAGGTCACACCCTCGGAGCTTGCTATCGATCGCGAGGTTGAACATGGCGAGGTCACGGACTTCGTGCGCGTTCTGCAGATGAATACGGATGGCCCAGATGTCCTTGGGTTTGAGCGGTGCCTTCTGGCCCACCAGCTTCCCCTTGTTCCAGGCTTCCCGATGCGGATGTTCTCGGGTTTCCATGACAAACTCCTTGCTGTTGATCGGAGTCTGATTCTTGAGCCCGTGGCGTGCGGCGGCTATCGGGGAAGATGCCCACAGCGTACTATCGGCCATTATGCCCAGCTCCCAGTTATGAACAGTCGGTTCAGGGCGATGCTGGGGATGGCCCGGCGTACCGCCTGATCTGTAGCGTCGACGAACTCGGGGCTGGACATAATTCCGGCGCTGGCGCAGCACGGCAACTCCTCTTCCGGATAGGAGTTTGCCATGCCCAAGATCCCTTCCCTGCATGCGGTGCTGCAAGGCTGGTTGCTCGACGGTCCGCTGGCTGCGTATGTGCCGGCCTACGTCGAACGGCTGGAGCGCGGTCGCTACGCATCCAGCACGAGCCGGCGATGTCTGAACGCCGTCGCGCACTTCGCTCACTGGATGTCGCTGTGCCGTTTGCCGGTCGACAGGCTCGACGAGAGCCGCATCGATCAGTTTCTTCAGGATCACCTGCCGCACTGTGGTTGCAGAGGGCCGGTGATGCGGCATCCACGCGAGGCACATGCGGCTTTGATGCCCCTGCTGGCCATCCTTCGCCAGCGCGGCGTGATCGCGGACTTGCCGACACCGTCGGTGCGTATTCCGACCCATCGTGACCGCCCATTCCGAGAAGGGTGTGACCGGTGATTCCGAGGTCGTGACCGGCGATTCCGATTTGATCGTGACCGATTTGGGCCGCCGTCGGAATCACCGGTCACGTTGTCGGAATCGTCGGTCACGATCAAATCGGAACGGCCTGTGCGGCCAGCGTGGCAACCATCCTTGTCACGGCTACCCTCGCGCGCTTTGCGCGGAGCGAAGGGATGCCGGCGGAGCGGATTGCCATGCACAACATCAAGGAGCTGTTACGGCTCAAGTACAACTGCGCGCTCTCGCATGAGCGCATCGCGCGTGCGCTGTCGATCTCCAAGGGCGTCGTCGCCAAGTATGTGAAGGCGGCCGAGGCCAGCGGCGTGAGCTGGGCCGAACTGGCGGCGGCCGACGAGGCGCGCCTGCGCGCACTGCTGGGCGGGACGCCGCGTCCGCGCGGGACGGCGGTGGGCTACCGGATGCCCGATCTCGCCGGCGTCCATCAAGGCCTCAAGCGGAAGAACGTCACCCTCGCGCTGCTGTGGGAGGAGTACGTCCAGGCGACGGCCGGACCGACCTACCAGTATTCGCGCTTCTGCGACCTCTACCGGGACTTCGCCAAGGGCCTCAAGCGCTCGATGCGCCAGGTGCACCGCGCCGGCGAGAAGCTCTTCATCGACTACGCGGGCGACACGGTGCCGATCGTCGACGCCGAGACCGGCGAGATTTCTCGGGCGCAGATCTTCGTGGCCGTGCTCGGGGCCTCGAACTACACCTTCGCCTGCGCCACCGCCACGCAGTCGCAGGCCGACTGGCTGGGGGCGCTGGGGCGGGCGCTGCGATTCATCGGCGGCGTGCCCGAGCTGATCGTCCCCGACAACACCCGCTCCATGGTCGGCGAACCGGACCGCTACGCGCCGCAACTGCAGCGCACCACTGCCGAGTTCGCCCAGCACTACGGCGTGGCGATCCTGCCCGCACGCCCCTACAAGCCGCAGGACAAGAGCAAGGTGGAGGTGGGCGTGCAGATCGTGCAGCGCTGGATCCTGGCGCGGCTGCGGCACCGGCGCTTTTTCTCGCTGGCCGAGCTCGACGTGGCCATCGCCGAGCTGCTCGAGGATCTGAACGCACGCCCCTTCCAGCGCCTGCCGGGCAATCGTCGCAGCGCCTTCGAGACGCTCGACCAGCCGGCGCTGCGCGCGCTGCCCGCCACGCCGTTCCAGTTCGCCCAGTGGAAGAAGGCCAAGCCCAACATCGACTACCACGTCGAGTTCGACGGCCACTACTACAGCGTGCCCCACGCGCTGGTCGGGCAGGTGCTGGAGCTTCGCGTCACGCCCTCGAGCCTCGAGTGCTTCGCCGGCGGACGCCGCGTGGCGGTGCATGCCCGCAGCCACCGGCGCGGCGCCTTCAGCACGCTCACCGAGCACATGCCCGCCTCGCATCAGGCCCACCGCCAGTGGTCGCCCAGCAAGCTCATCGCCTGGGGCGCCACGGTGGGGCCGCACACCGAGCGTGTGGTCGCCTTCCAGCTCGAACGCATGCCGCACCCCGAACAGGGCTACCGCGCCTGCCTGGGGCTGATGCGCCTGGCCCGCCAGTACGGCAACACACGGCTGGAGGCCGCCGCCACCCGCGCCGTCGCGCTCGGGGCGATGCGCTACAAGAACCTCGCCTCGATGCTCAAGACCGGGCTCGATCGCGCACCGCTGCCGGCGAGTGCGCCGCAACAGGCCGAACTCGCCCTGTCCGATGCGCACGCCAACCTGCGCGGCGCGCACTACTACCACTGATCC
>JBEOKH010000372.1:0-8626 GCA_040275625.1 Thauera sp.
GCCAGCCGCGAGGCGGCGCTCGGTGCACGCCGCGACGCGCTCGCCGACGCCGCTGCGGCACTGAGGCAGGTCGACGAGGCGCGCCTGCGAACCGAGCACGAAGCCGCACCGGTGCGCGCTCGCGTGGCCGAGCTGCGGCTCGCCGTGCAGGCGGCAGAGCTCGCGGTTGCCCAGTTCGAGGAGCGCCTTGCCGAGGTCAGCGCCGACGAGGCGGCGCTGACGCCGCTGCTCGCCGCCGACCCCCGGGAGTCGACGTTGCAGCGCGAAGTGGCACGGCTGGCGCGGGAAATCGCCGAGCTGGGTGCAGTCAACCTCGCCGCGCTCGACGAGCTGCGTACCGCGTCCGAGCGCAAGGGGTATCTCGACGCACAGACCGATGACCTGCTGCAGGCGATCGAGACCCTCGAGGACGCGATCCGGCGCATCGATCGCGAGACGCGCGAACAACTGCAGGACACTTACAATACGGTCAATCGGCAGTTCGGCACCTTGTTCCCGCAATTGTTCGGTGGTGGGCGGGCCGAGCTGGTGCTGACCGGCGAGGAGATCCTCGATGCCGGCATCCAGATCGTGGCGCAGCCGCCAGGCAAGAAGAACGCGTCGATCCATCTGCTGTCCGGCGGCGAGAAGGCGCTGACCGCCATCGCGCTGGTGTTCTCGATGTTCCAGCTCAATCCAGCCCCGTTCTGCATGCTTGACGAGGTCGATGCGCCACTGGACGATACGAACACCGAGCGCTACGCCAGCATGGTCAAGCGCATGTCATCGCAGACGCAGTTCATCTTCATCAGTCACAGCAAGATCACGATGGAGTTCGCGCAGCAGCTGGTGGGCGTGACGATGCAGGAGCAGGGTGTGTCGCGGGTGGTGGAAGTGGATATCGAGGAGGCGCTGCGTCTGGCCGAGCCGGCCGCAGCGTGACACGACAAAGGCTAGACGGAGCAATTCTGGAATCCAAATGGACAGCGAACTTCAGATCGCGCTGATCGCCGCCGGCATTGCCGCGGTGGTGCTGGTGGTGGGCTACAACAAGTGGCAGGAGCGTCGGCACCGGCGCGACGCCGAGCGGGCGTTCAAGTCGGAGCACCGCGACGTGCTGCTCGAGCCGCGCGAAGACCCGGCTGGCGACGAGCGCCGGGAGCCGGGCATCGGTGATGGGGTCGATGCGCCGCGCCGCTTCAGCGAGGCGCCGGTCAAGCGCAGTGCCCCCGAATTGCCGCGCCTGCTCGATTCGCGCGCCGACTGCGTGATCCGCCTCGAGGCAATCGAGGCGCTCGACGTGGCCCGGGTGTGGGGCGCGCAGTCCGAGCAGCTGGCCGGGCTCGGCAAGCCGGTGTATTGGTTCGGCTTCAACGATGCCGACAACGTGTGGCAGCTGCTCGGTCCGGACAGCACCGGCGCCTGCCACTGGTTCTGCGCCGCGCTGCAGCTCGTCAACCGCCAGGGCTCGATCGGCGAGGCCGACTTCATGCGCTTCAGCGGTGGCGTGCAGCGCGTGGCCGATGCGGTGATGAGCCTGCCGCCGGGGCTGCCGCCACGCGCCGAGACCTTGCGCAATGCGGTCGAACTGGATCGCTTCTGCGCCGATCTCGACATCCAGATCGGTGTGAACGTGGTCGCGCGCGATGGCCAGTTCGCGGGGCGTGATGTCCAGGCCGCCACCGAGCGCCAGGGCCTGCGCCTCGGTGGGGACGGCTGCTACCACATGCTCGACGGCGAGCACAGCGTGTTCTCCGTCGGCAACATGGAGTCGGGGCGCTTCTCGCCGGAGGGACTCAAGGGCCTGGTGACGCGCGGCCTGACCCTGGTGATCGACGTGCCGCGGGTGGCCAACGGCGGGGCGGCCTTTGATCGCATGATGAAGACGGCGCGCGCGCTCGCCGACGAGCTCGGCGGCGACGTGGTCGATGACAATCGCGCCCCCTTCGGTGCCGAGGCAGCGACGATCATCCGCGCCCAGATTGGCCAGTTCCAGGCGCGCATGGACGAGAGCGGCATTCCCGCCGGCGGAGCGCTCGCACTGCGCCTGTTTTCGCTGTGACCGACCTGTTCGACCCCGCCGCGGCGGGAGGCGGGAGCGGGGCCGATGCGCCGGCGCGCGCCGCTGTGCTGCGCGTCGAAATCGCACGCCACGACCATGCCTACTACGTCCTCGACACACCGACGATTCCCGACGCCGAGTACGACCGCCTGTTCGGCGAGTTGCAGGCGATCGAGTCGGCGCATCCTGACTTGCGCACCGCCGATTCGCCGACCCAGCGCGTCGGCGGCAAGCCGCTCGCGCAGTTTCCGGCGGTGCGCCATCGCATTCCGATGCTGTCGATCCGCACCGAGACCGACACCGAGGCGAGCGGGGCGTTCGCGTTCGATGCCCGCGTGCGGCGTGAACTCGGGCTGAAGGAAGGCGACCCGGCGGTCGAGTATGCCGCCGAGCTCAAGTTCGACGGGCTCGCGATCAGCCTGCGCTACGAGGGCGGCGTGCTGGTCCAGGCCGCGACCCGCGGCGATGGCGAGACCGGCGAGGACGTCACCAGCAACGTGCGCACGGTCAAGGCGATCCCGCTGCGTCTGCGCGGCGACGCGCCGGCGGTGCTCGAGATCCGCGGCGAGGTCTATATGCGCCGCGACGACTTCGAACGCCTGAACACCCGCCAGGCCGAGGCCGGCGACAAGACCTTCGTCAATCCGCGCAACGCCGCCGCCGGCAGCATCCGCCAGCTCGACCCCAACATCGCCGCGCGCCGCCCGCTGTCATTCTTCGCCTACGGGCTCGGCGACACCGGCGAGTGGACGCCGCCCGCGACGCACGCTGAAGTGCTCGACGCGATCGCCGCCTTCGGCCTGCCGGTGTGCACGCACCGCGCGGTGGTGCAGGGCGCACAGGGGCTCGCCGACTTCCACGCGCGCATCGGCGCGCTGCGCGACACGCTGCCCTTCGACATCGACGGCGTGGTGTACAAGGTGAACGCGCGCGCGCTGCAGCAGCAGCTCGGTTTCGTCACCCGCGAGCCGCGCTGGGCGGTGGCGCACAAGTATCCGGCGCAGGAGGCGGTGACCCTGCTGCGCGACATCGAGGTCCAGGTCGGACGCACCGGCGCGTTGACGCCGGTCGCGCGCCTGGAGCCGGTCTTCGTCGGCGGCGTCACGGTCACCAACGCCACCCTGCACAATCAGGACGAGATCGACCGCAAGGACGTGCGCATCGGCGACTGGGTGATCGTGCGCCGCGCCGGCGACGTGATCCCCGAGGTCGTCGCACCATTGCTCGAGCGCCGCACCGGCGAGCCGCCGCGCTTCGTGCTGCTGGACAAATTTCCCACCTGTCCGGTGTGTGGCTCGCATGTGGTGCGCGGCGAGGACGAGGCGGTGGCGCGCTGCACCGGCGGGCTGTTCTGCCCGGCGCAACGCAAGCAGGCGCTGCTGCACTTCGCCAGCCGGCGCGCGATGGACATCGAAGGCCTGGGCGACAAGCTGGTGGAGCAACTCGTCGATGCGGCGATCGTGAAGACGCCGGTGGATCTGTACCGTCTCGGCGTGCTCGCGCTCGCCAACCTCGAGCGCATGGGCGAAAAGTCGGCGCAGAACCAGCTGGCGGCGATCGAGAACAGCCGCAGCACCACGCTGGCGCGCTTCGTCTTTGCGCTCGGCATCCGCAACGTCGGCGAAGCCACCGCGCGCGAGCTTGAACGCCACTTCGGCAATCTGGATGCGCTGATTGGGGCCGATGTCGACGCGCTGCAGCAGGTGCCGGATGTGGGGCCGATCGTGGCGCAGTCCATCGCCGATTTCTTCGCCGAGCCGCACAATCGCGAGGTGATCGAGCAGTTGCGCGCCGCCGGCGTGCAGTGGACCGAGGGTGAGCCGCAGGGGACGGTGGCGGGCGCATTCGCCGGCAAGACCTTCGTGCTCACCGGCACGCTGCCGACGCTCACCCGCGACGAGGCCAAGGCGCTGATCGAGGCCCAGGGCGGCAAGGTGGCCGGCTCGGTGTCGAAGAAGACGCACTACGTGGTCGCCGGTGCCGAGGCCGGCTCCAAGCTGGAGAAGGCGCAGGCGCTCGGTGTCGCCATCCTCGACGAGGACGGGCTGCGCGCGCTGGTGAACGAAACGGATACAAACGCTTGATGCAAACCGCGAACGCTTGCCGCATGATCGCGCCCGCTGCTGCGTCGCAACACCCTCTATTCATGGGAGAGCAATAAAAATGAAGAAAGTCACCAAGGCGATTTTCCCCGTTGCCGGCATGGGCACGCGATTTTTGCCCGCCACCAAGGCGAGCCCCAAGGAGATGCTCCCGATCGTGGACAAGCCCTTGATCCAGTACGCCGTCGAGGAGGCGGTCGCGGCCGGCATCACCGACATGATCTTCATCACCGGGCGCACCAAGCGCTCGATCGAGGATCACTTCGACAAGGCCTACGAGCTCGAGACGGAACTCGAGGCGCGTGGCAAGAAGGAACTGCTCGAGATCGTGCGCAAGACGGTGCCCAAGGGCGTCAACTGCATCTACATCCGCCAGTCGGAGGCGCTCGGTCTCGGCCACGCGGTGATGTGCGCGAGCCACGTGGTCAGCGACGAGGCCTTCGCGGTGATCCTCGCCGATGACCTGCTCGACAACAAGGACGGCACGCCGGTGTTGAAGCAGATGGTGGATGCCTACAACTACCACCGCTGCTCGGTGCTCGGCACCATGAACGTGCCGCGCGAGGAAACCCGCAGCTACGGCATCGTCAGCACCGAGAGCGACAAGGGCCAGGTGCAGCGCATGACCGGCATCGTCGAGAAGCCGAAGCCCGAAGAAGCGCCCACCACCCAGGCGGTGGTCGGCCGCTACATCCTGACCCCGCGCATCTTCGATCACATTCGTGCGTTGAAGCCCGGCGCCGGCGGCGAATACCAGCTCACCGACGCGATCGCCTCGCTGCTCAAGGAAGAGGCCGTGCTGGCCTACCAGTTCGACGGCGTGCGCTACGACTGCGGCTCCAAGCTCGGTTACCTGAAGGCGACGATCGAGTTCGGCCTGCGCCATCCGGAAACCGGTGCCGATTTCGCGGCCTACCTCGCCGGTCGTTTTGGCGCCGAGGGCAAGCCGGCGAAGGCAGCCAAGTAAGGCTCTTCTCGCGCAGCAAGGGGAGTTGCTGACGGGCGGCCTGCGGGTCGCCCGTTTTACAGGGTCTTGAGGTATTCGAGCAGGTCGACCTTGTCCGCAGCCGGCAGGGTAGTGCCAAAGGCGTGGCCGCTGTTGCTGCCGCCCTTGGCGGCGACGTCGTGGAGCGTCCCGCTGCGCTCGGCCTCGATACCGCGGGTGACGAAGCCGACCCGGTCCGGGTCATAGAGGTCGTAGCCGCGCCAGAAGGTGGTGGGGCGCTGCGCAGCAGGTTCGAGCAGGTCGCGCAGCGAGGGCACCGAGCCGTTGTGCAGGTAGGGCGCGCGCAGCCAGATGCCATCGAGGAAGGCGGCCACATAACCGCTCAAGGGCTTCTCCACCAGGCCGGCACGCTCGATGCCCATGTCCTCGACGACGGCGTTGGCCTCGCGCGCGGCGCGCTCGTTCCAGGTGTCGATCCGGTCCGGGCTGGTGCCGACTTCGGCGAGCGGGATCACCGTCCCGGTGCGCGCCGAGGCGTGGCAGCCGGCGCAGGTCGCAGCGAACACCCGCTTGCCGCGCTCGGCACCGGCTGTGTCGATCGCGAACGGATACGGCGGCGCACGCTTTGCCGACACGTATTCGATGAGCCAGCGCACCTCGCCGAGGAATTCGTCGCGGTCCTTGGGCGGCGCGCCGAGCAGGCCGAGCGCCGAGTCGATCACCACCGAATAGGCATCGTGGCTGTCGCCGGCAAAGTTCATGCGCATGCCCTGGTCGGCGCGGTACTTGCCGAGGTTCCACAGCGAGGGCATGTCGGTCGGGCCGAAACTGTCGTCCATCGGCCAGCGGATCATGAAGTACTTGGTCAGGTTCATCGCGTCGTCGCGGCCGCGGCCCCAGGGCGGGAAGTCCTCGCGGTACAGCCAGGCGAACTGCTGCTCGCGCTCGAGCAGGCGTTTGCGCGTGATCGGGATGATCGCGAAGCGATAGAGCAGGCGGTCGATGTAGGACAGGTCGGTGACCAGATTGATCTCGGCCATCAGGTTGTCGGCATTGAAGCGCGGATCCTTGGCGCAATCGACCAGGAAGCGGAAGAAGGCCCACAGGTTCAGGGTGTGATTGGGGCCGGTCGGCACGAAGACCGGCGCCGCATCCGCCTGCATGCGGTAACTCGTGGTGTGGCAGGACGCGCAGTTGTTGGCCACGCGCGCAAAGCCCACCACCTTCTTCGAGAAGCCGACCGGCAGCTCCTGGCCTTCTTCCCACACCACGCCGAAGGCGGCGTAGCCGCCCGGGCCCGGCAGCTTGTCGGGGAACATCCGCGGCAGCACGTAGAAGATCCAGTAGGGGATGCCGGCGTCACGCTCGGCGCCGATCGAGCCGTACTTGAAGCGCATGTCGGGATCGCTCGTGATCCATTCCGGCTGCGCCTCCTCGCGGAAGAACTTGTACCAGGCGAACGCACCGCCGGCGGCGCCGAGCGCGAGGATCACGAGCAGGGCGACGAGCAGGCTGCGGCCCATGTTGCGGCTCGGGTTCAGGCTCACTGTGCGGAGCCGGGCGGGCGCGCGGCCTGAGCGCGGATTCGTGAAGGCGGATTTCATAGCTGCGCTCCTCGCATCAGAAGGTCTTCAGGTACTCGACCAGCGCATCCTTGTCCGCGGCAGGCAGATCGGTGCCGTAGGCCGGGCCTTCGTGACCGGCGCTGCCGTTGCCCGGCAGCGTGGTGTCGAGCATGAACAGGTCGGCCGCAGTGCTGTCTGTGCCGGTGCTCGCGGTGCACTGCGCAGGATCGGCGGCGCGGGCGAAGCCGACGCGCAACGCATCGATCACCGTATTGCCGCGCTCAAAGCAGCGCGGCCTCGCCGCGGACGGTTCGAGCAGGTCGCGCAGGGTGGGTACGGAGCCGTTGTGCAGGTAGGGCGCGCGCAGCCAGATGCCGTCGAGCGGCATGTTGGCGTAGCCCGAGGTCTTGCGAAAATGGCGGAAGCGATGCGGATAACCGGCGTAGAGGGTGGCCTGGTTGAGCGCCAGCTCGCGCGTGTAGGAGTCGAGCCGCGCGCGGTCGGTGGCGATGTGGGCGATCGGCGTGACGTGGCCGACCTTCGGCCCGGCAAAGTCGCTGCCGCTCGCGCCGTGGCAGTCGGCGCAATAACGTGCGTACACCGCCGCGCCGCGGGCGGCGAGGGCGTTGTCAACGGGCAACGGCCAGGCGGGTGGGGCGAGGTCGAGCAGCCAGGTCTCGACGCGGGCGATAGCGGCCAGGTCGATGGTGGGGGGCGTGGTGCCGGTACCGAAGGCGGCGCTCTTGTTGCGCTCCTCGGTATGGGTGTTGTTGCCGTCCCAATGCAGCTCCATGCGCTCGCCGTCGTCGCGTTGCATGCGCTTGCGCTGGTTCCAGATCGAGGGGAAATCGGACGCGCCGAGGCGCTCGTGGGCGGGCAGTTGCGCCACCGGGAAGTTGAACAGCACTTTTGCGGCGTTGAAGGTGTCGACCCGGCCCGGCCCCCACGGCGGCTGATCGAACACGAAGCCGAAGCGCCCGCGCAGCATCAGCAGGCGCTCGCGCATCAGCGCGATCGCTACCGGATAGACAAGGTAGCGGTCGATGAGCCCGAGCCCGCCGCTCAGGCGCTCGATCTCGGGCACGATGAACTCGCGCGAGAATTTCGGCCCCGCGGCACATTCGAAGAAGAAGCGCTGGAAGCCACGGATGTCGAAGCGATGGGCGGGCATGCCGATCACCAGGCGCGCCGGCGCAGCGGGAGTGTCGCGAACGAGGCCGGTGTGGCAGGCGGCGCAGTTGAGGAAGACGCGATCGATGCCGAGGTGGCGGCGCTTCGACACGCCGACCGGTAGGTCGCGGCCGTCCTCGAAGATGAAGCCGAGCGACCCATAGCCGGGGCCGGGCAGATGCTCGGCGCACACGGTCGGCAAGGCCTGCCAGATCCAGTACGGGAAGCCCGATTCGCGCTCGCCGCCGGTCGAGCCGTACTTGAAGTGCTCCACCGGATCGGGATAGGTGACCGGCTCGTCGGGCAGGAAGCGCACCAGCGCGTAGCCGCCAGCGAGCAGGATCAGCAGCCAGGGCAGCAGCACGAGGATGCGAAGCAGCGCGCGCGCGTGGCGGGGGCGATGCGTGCGGGGGGCGGACTCGGGCGTGTTCACGGTGACCTCGGATCTGCAGTGCGGTGCGGTGTCGGGGCGCTGATCACCCGGTCGGGATGCGGCAGGGGGCGAGCGTGGAATAGGGGTGGGCAAGCACGTCGTTGGCGCGCGCTTGCAGGAGACGTTCCAGCAGGTCGCGCATCGCGGCCAGGTCGGACGATTGCAGGAAAGCCGCCGCATGCGCCGCTGCAGGCGGCGGCATGGGTGTCTTCGGGCGGGCGGCGGCCGGCAGCCGGTTCATCTCCAGTCGATAGAGCATGCGTTGCGCACAGGCCGAGAGGCTGGCGCGCACCCGCGACTCCCCGCCGTACAGGAAGCCGGGCGGGAAGGCAGTGTTCTCGGCGTGACATTGGCTGCACTGGCGCAGGA
>JBEOKH010000373.1:0-4558 GCA_040275625.1 Thauera sp.
ATGGCGAGCTTGAGGGTGTCGAGGGTGTGCATGGCAGGCAGATGAGAAGGTTGATAAAGGGGTTATGTAGGAGCGGCGGCAGCCGCGAATATGGTTTTGTAGGAGCGGCGGCAGCCGCGAATTCGGGCGGTTGCGATGTGCGCGGCGGGGTTCGCGGCTTCCGCCGCTCCTACAGGGGCGTTTTTACAGGGGGGCTTTTTCAGGCTTTGTACTTGTACTGGTAGTGGTAGCCCTCGTAGCCGAATCTGTGGCGCTGGCGCTTGAGGTCGAAGCCGTTGAAGACGAAGCCTTTGACCTCCACGCCGGCCTGGTCGAAGCGGCGGACGGCTTGTTCGAGTTCGCGGATCGGGTGGCGGCCGGCACGGGCCACGAGCAGGGTGGCGCCGACCAGGCGGCCGATGATGGCGGCGTCGGACACGGCGAGCACCGGGGGGGCGTCGATCAGCAGCACGTCGCACTGCTTCTCGAGCTCGACGAGCATCTGCGCAAACCGCGGGTGCATGAGCAGCTCGGACGGGTTGGGCGGGATCTGGCCGGTGGTGATGAGCGAGAAGTTGTCGATGCCGGTGGGCCTGATGATGTCGCGCAGCTCGATGATGCCCATGATGTAGTCGGACACGCCCATGCCGCGCGGCATGCCGAAGGCCTTGTTGATGTGGCCCTTGCGCAGGTCGGCGTCGACCACGATGACGCGCTTGCCGGCCTGGGCGAGCACGGCGGCGAGGTTCTTGCTGATGAAGCTCTTGCCCACGCCGGGGGCGGGGCCGGTGATGAGCACCGAGCCCTTCTCGGCGCCGAGGAGCGCAAAGTGCAGCGTGGTGCGCAGGCTGCGCAGGCTCTCCATGGCGTCGTCGTCGGGCTGGGCGATGGCGAGCACCTGGCCCTTGTCGCCCTTGCCGCGCGAGATGGCGCGCGACAGCAGGGTCTCCTTCTGGCTGGCGGGCACTGTGGCGTACACCGGCAGCGAGAGCTCGCGCTCGATGGTCTGCGGGTCTTCGACGACCACGCGCAGGCTGCGGATGGCCCACACCAGGCCGAGCGCGCCGAGCACGCCGAGCACGCCCGAGAGCAGCAGGATGAGCGCCTTGCGCGGCGCCACCGGCAGCGGCGCGGTGGCGGCGGCGTCGATGATGCGTACGTCGCCCACGGTGCCGGCACGGGCCACGCGCAGCTGCTGGGCGCTGTTGAGCAGGTTGGTGTACAGCGCGGTGGCGACTTCGACATCGCGGCGCAGGCGCAGCGCGGTCTGCTGGGTGTCGGGGAGGCGGTTGACGTCCTTGTCGAGGGTGCCGCGCACGGCGCGCAGGCGGCCGAGCTGGGAGTCGAGGGCCTTGACCTGGGGGTGCTCGGCGGTAAAGCGCTGGCGCAGCTCGTCGCGCTTTTGCTGGAGCACGACGATGTCGTTGTCGACCTTGACGATGGAGCCGAGCACCGACTGGGTCTCGAGGGTGAGGTCAACCGAGCCGCGGTTCTGGCGGTATTCGTTGTAGGCGACCTCGGCGGTGTCGAGCTGGCCCTTGAGCTCGGGGAGCTGGGCGGCGAGGAAGCCGAGGGTGGCTTCGGCTTCGGCCGAGCGGTATTCGACGTTCTGGCGCAGGTAGGCGTTGAGGATCTCGTTGAGGACGGCCTCGACCTCGGCGCGGTCGGCGCCGCTGTAGGCGGCTTCGATCACGTTGGACTGGCGCGCGCGCTCGCGCACCTCGAGGTTGTCGCGCAGGGTGGCGATGGCCTGGGTCTGGCCGACGCGGGCGAGGTTGAAGCGGGTGCCAGGGCGGGCGACCAGCTCGGCGATGAAGACGGTGGTGGTGCCGTCGGCGCTGGCGGCGGCCTGGCCGACGGTGCCGTCGAGCAGGCGCTGGTCCTGGTCGTCGAAGAGGGTGAAGGTGTCGGCCTCGCCGGCGACGAGGGTGAGCGGCAGGCCCTGGAGGTAGCTGGGCACTTCGAGGCTCTGCACGTCGATGCGCTCGCCGCCCCAGGCGTAGCCGTCCAGGCCGAGCAGCGGCGCGGCGGGCTGGTCGCCCTTGTAGCGACGCGCCAGGGCGCTGCCGAGGATGGGGAAGTGGTCGGGCGCGGCGCGCACGGTGAGGTGCAGGCGGTCGACGACGCGGCCGAGGATCATGCGCGAGCGCAGGATCTCGAGCTCGGCCGCCACCGAGGTCGAGTCGCCGAGCACGGCCTCGACGTCACGCAGCGCGGCCAGCCCGCCCTTGGCCTTGCTCTTGTCCTCGACCTGCACCAGCGCGTCGGCGCGGTAGATGGGCGTGGACACAAAGGCGGTGACCGCGCCGATGAAGAGGGCGAAGAAGGTGACGGCGAGGATGACCCATTTGTATTCGAGCAACACGGCGATGATCTCGCCGAGGTTGATGAAGTCGTCTTTGTCGTCCCGCATGGACTTGCCACGGCCAGCATTGCCGGCGTCAGCCACAGCGGAAGGTGCAGTATCTCGACGCAAGGGTGTGGGTTCCTTTGGTGTGTTCGTTATCGCAATGTCTTCTGTAGGAGCGCCGGAAGGCGCGAACAACCACACATCCGGCCGGTCAGGCGGTCGCATGACCGGTCAGGCGGTCGGGAGACCGGTTATGCGGTAGTCCGAACGCTGCATTCGCGGCTGCCGCCGCTCCTACGTCAACCGGCGCGGGTTTGGGGCGCCGGGGTTGTGCTGTTCGCGGCTGCCGCCGCTCCTACGTGAAACGGTGGGGCATTGGGGCGGCGGGGTCCGTTCGCCGCTCGTGGGGGGCTGTAGGAGCGGCGGAAGCCGCGAACCCGCACGCCGCCGTCACTGGCGGCCTCCAAACAGCGGGTATCTGGTATCGCTGATGAGCTGCAGCATCTGCGAGGTGGGCAGAATGTTGCTGACCACGCGGTTCCAGCGCGCTACCGCGGCCACGTCCACATACACCACGTCCCGCGGCAGCAGCGGGAAACGTTCGGCGAGCAGGAGGGCGTCGGGCGAGCGGGCGTTGAGGTGGAAGAGCTCCGAGCTGCCGTTGTCCGAGCGCATCACATACACCCAGGCCGGGTCGGAGGTGCTCTGGTTGACGAAGCCGGCGTCGGCCAGCGCCTCGGCGAGCGTGCTGCGGCGCTTGTTCATGACGAAGGAGCCGGGGCTCTTGACCTCGCCGAGCACGAAGACCTTGTTGAGCTGGCGGTCGGGCACGTTGATGATGTCGCCCGGCTGCAGCAGCACGTTCTGCGACACGTCGCCCTCTTCGTACAGCGCCTGCAGGTCGACACGCCAGGTCTTGCCGTCGCGGGTGAGCAGCACGTTGGCGTGGTCGGCCTCTTCGGTGAGGCTGCCGGCACGGTTGATGGCTTCGACCAGGGTCATGCGGATGTCGTCGATCGGCTGCAGGCCAGGCTTGCCGACCTCGCCCACGACATAGACGCGCTTGCTGCGGAACGACACGATGCGCACGTCGAGCTGGACGTTCTCGATGACGCTGGACATGCGCTTGGCAAGCACTTCGCGTACCTGGCGGGTGGTCATGCCGGCGACCTTGACCACGCCTGCGAAGGGGAAAAAGATGGTGCCGTCTTCGGCGACCAGGGTGCCAGACTGCTCGGCCGAGCGGTAGGAGCCGGCCGGGATGGTGATTTCGGGGTGGTCCCAGACGATGACGTTGATGATGTCGCCGGCGCCCAGCTTGTAGTCCTGGTAGTCGACGCCGGGGAGCTTCTTGCCGCCGGCGCGGGTGGCGGTCTGCCCGCCGGCGTTGCCGCGGCGGAAGCGCGATTCGGCGGTCTCATGCTGGGCGAGGATGAGCTCGGCGGTGATCGGCTGAACCTTGACGTTGGCCGGGACGCTCTGGTCGCCTTCGGTGACGGGCAGCGACACGCTGGACTGCTCGCGCATGGCGCTGCCGGTGTTGCCCGGAATCAGCGAACAGCCGCCAATGGCCGCGGCCGCGGCGGCGATGACGGCGCCGCGGAGGAGACTGCGTGCGCCCAGGCTGGAGCCGCCAAGGGCGGTCTGGTCGGAGGTGGAGCGACTCATCGAAAACCCCGTTCGATTGAACCGGGACGCCCGGCACCCAGCCCGAGCGGCGGCGCTGCGGCATCCCAGTGTGTTTGCATGCACGTTTTGCGTATCGACCCGACCGCAGCACCACCGCAAGGCAGCACCGCGCCGGGGGCCTCCCCCTTGTCGCGGACGAAACGGCGCAGTCAACCTAGCAAGAAGTGCGCCACAAATAGTGCAATGCACCAAATCAGTGTCAAGTCAGTGCATTACAGGAAGGTTAAAGCCCAGATATTACAAAACCCGACGCCCCAACTCGGGTCAGTGTAAAGATTCCTGACATTTTTGAAATGTGCACCGGCTATGCACTGAGGAACTATTCCTCATTTGTGCAGCGCAACACCCAATCCGGGCGGATTGTAGTTGATCGCGAAGGCATAGGCAAAATGAGAGACCGCAGGCGGGGGTGAGGCGGAGTCCCGGCGACGCGACGGGCTACTGTAGGAGCGGCGGAAGCCGCGAACTTTCGCCCCCCCACCTCGAACCCCTCATCGATCCCGCGCTGCGCACGCTCGACCGCCGCAACTGCGCACGCCC
>JBEOKH010000374.1:0-3139 GCA_040275625.1 Thauera sp.
CGCAGGGTGTCGCGGCCGTCGGCGCGTGGCGCCAGCAGCACCGCGAGCACCGCGACCACCGCGATCACCGAGACGATGCCGAACTTGGCGAAGGCCGAGCAGGCGAGACCGAGCGCGATCCAGAACAGCAGGCGCAGCGAGGTGCCGTTGAGATGGCGCGCGAGCGCACTGCCGAACAGCAGCACCACGGTCAGCGCCAGGCCCACCATGCCGGCGAACATCGGTGTGAAGCCGGCAAAGAGCAGATAAACCAGGCCGGCGAGCGGCAGCAGCAGGTACCAGCGCTCGCGGATCGCCGCCCAGGGGTCGGGGCATTCGTCCTTGGGCAGGCCCTTCAGCCCGGCGCGGCCGGCCTCGAGATGCACCATCCAGAACACGGTGAAGAAATACAGCATCGCCGGGATCGCCGCCGCCTTGGCGATCTCGACATAGGGCACGTTGATGGTCTCGGCCATGATGAAGGCCACCGCGCCCATCACCGGCGGCATGATCTGCCCGCCCATCGAGCTGGTGGCCTCGACCGCGCCGGCGAAGGCCGGCGTGTAGCCGAACTTCTTCATCAGCGGGATGGTGAACTGGCCGGTGGTGACCACGTTGGCCACGCCCGAGCCGTTGATCGTGCCCATCAGGCCCGACGATACCACCGCGACCTTGGCCGGGCCGCCCTTGGTGTGGCCGACGGTACCGAGCGCGAAGTTGGTGAAGAGGTCGATCATGCCCGCCTGCTCAAGGAAGGCGCCGAACAGGATGAACAGGAAGATGTAGGACGAGGACACATAGGTCGGCGTGCCATAGACGCCTTCGGTGCCGAAGGCGAGCTGGCCCACCACCTGGTCCAGACCATAGCCGCGGTGGGCGAGGGCGCCCGGCAGGTACTCGCCAAACAGGGCGTAAGCGAGAAAGCCGAGGCAGATCAGCGGCAGCGCAAACCCCATGATGCGGCGCGCGGCCTCGAACACCAGCACCAGCGTGATGACGCCGACCACCATGTCGGCCTGGGTGAGCTCGCCGGCACGCTGCACCAGGTCGGCCTCGTAGATCCAGTGGTAACCGGAGAGCAGCAGCGCCCCGAAGCCGATGACCTTGGTCAGCAGGCTGGTGCGCCCCTGTCCACCCTGCACAGGATGGAGCAGGAAGGTCAGCAGCAGCAGGAAGCCCACGTGCAGCGCACGCACGACGGTGCTCGACAGCGGGCTGAACGCCGAGGTGACGAGCTGGAAGACCGAGAACAGGATCGCGCTGTAGAACACGACGCGCAGCATGCCCTTGCCCGCCTGGGCGACGGGCGAATCGACAGAGGAGCTCATGGCGGTTCCGGAGAAAGAAGCGGGATACGACCCGTCCGGGCGCGGCGAGGCCCGCCCGGACGAAGGAAGGAAGGGCTTACTTGATCAGGCCCTTCTCGCGGTAGAACTTCTCCGCGCCGGGATGAAGCGGGACCGGCAGACCGTCCACCGCCTTCTCGAGCTTGATCTGGCGACCGGCCGAGTGCGAATTGCCCAACCGCTCGAGGTTGTCGAAGATGCCCTTGGTCATCTGGTAGGCGACCTCGTCGGAGACCTTGTCGTTGGTGACGAGCAGGTTGTTGATCGCCACCGTCGGCACCTCGGCGGTCTGGCCCTCGTAGGTGCCGGCCGGCACCACGGCCGCACGATAGGCCGGGTCGCCGACCTTGGCGACCACCTCGGCCGGGACCGCCACGAAGTTCACCTTCACCGCGGCCGACAGGTCGCGCAGGGCGGCCACGCCGAGGCCGGCCGACTGCAGCGTGACGTCGATCTGGCGGTTCTTCATGAGTTCGACCGATTCGCCGAAGGGCAGGTACTCCACCTTGGCGAAGTCCGCATAGGTCAGGCCGGCGGCCTTGAGGATCGCGCGCGCGTTGATCTCGGTCCCCGAGCGCGGCGCCCCCACCGAGATGCGCTTGCCCTTCAGATCGGCGAGGGTCTGGATGTTGGCGTCGGCCAGCGCCACGATCTGGATGTAGTTGGGGTAGACCGAGGCGATCGCGCGCAGCTTGTCGAGCGGCTTGGTGAAGCCGGCGTCGGCATTGCCCTTCCATGCGTCGGACACCGAGTCCGCGAGCGAGAAGCCGATCTCGCCGCGCCCGGCCTGCAGCAGGTTGAGGTTCTCGGCGGAGGCCTTGGTGGCCTGCACCTGGACCTTGCTGTCGGGAATGACCTCGCCATAGATCTGCGACAGGGTGACGCCGAGCGGGTAATACACCCCGCTGGTGCCGCCGGTCAGCACGTTGACGAAGGTGGCGGCCGAGGCCGCGCTGGTCATGGCGACGAATACGGTGCCGATTGCGCACTTGCGGATCAGGGATTTCATCGATCGCTCCTCCATTTGATAAGTCTTGATTATTTACCCATCAGCGGGTCATCGCACTTTAGCAACTGCCGTGCCACCTGCGCACCACCATGGTGCTCAGCGTTTTCCCTGATCCTGCGCGGTGTTCCGGTCTTGAGGCGGAGGCCTTTGGACGGTCGTGACGCGACATTCCGGAATGCGTCACCCGCCCCTGTCCGGAAACCCGCACGGCACCGAGACCGCGTCCCGCAACCGGGGTGGCGACCCCTTTCGCGCCCCCTTCCCACACCCTGCGGTGATCTGATACAACCGGTGCCCCGCATTCCCGCCGGCGCTCGCGTCGCCCCGCACCGCACCGGCCCACGACGATGGAAACGATCGATACCGTAGTGATCGGCGCTGGCGTGGTCGGCCTCGCCTGCGCCCACAGCCTCGCCCGCGCCGGACGCGAGGTGGTGGTGATCGAGCGCGAGACCGCCTTCGGCACCGGCATCAGCGCGCGCAACAGCGAGGTGATCCACGCCGGGCTGTACTACCCGCCCGGCTCGCTCAAGGCCCGCCTGTGCGTGGAGGGCCGCCAGCGCCTGTACGCCTGGTGCGCGCAGCACGGGGTAAGCCACGCGCGCTGCGGCAAGCTGGTGGTCGCCAGCGCTGCGGCGCAGACGCCGGCGCTGCAGGCGATCGCCGAGCGCGCGCGCGCCAACGGCGTGGACGATCTGCGCCGGGTCGACGCCGTCGAGCTCGCCGCGCTGGAGCCGGCACTTGCCGGCCATGACGCGCTGCTGTCGCCCTCGACCGGCATCGTCGACAGCCACGGCCTGATGCT
>JBEOKH010000375.1:0-3071 GCA_040275625.1 Thauera sp.
GGCTGGTCGCGGCCACCCTGATTGTCTTCGTCGCGCTGTCCAGGCTGGCGCATCGCCTGCGGCAGCTGCTTGAGCGCCACGCGGCGGCGGTCGCGGAGCGGGCGACCGGGCTGGTCTGGCTGCGCCGCGGGCTCGCCGTCGCCGGCGCCGCGCTGGTCGATGTCGCCACCATCGTGCTCGCCTGGCTTGCCGGCAACGCGAGCGCGATGTTCCTGATCGGCGACGCGGGGGCGCTGCGCGTCCAGGAGTCGCTGTTCCTCAACGCCTTCCTCGCCGTCGAGCTGCTGCGCGTGGCGCTGCGCGTGCTCTTTGCGCGCCACGGTGAGCACCTGCGTGTGCTGCCGGTCGCGGCCGAGGAGAGCGCCTACTGGTACGCCTGGTCCTCACGGATGGTGTTCTTCCTCGGCTATGGACTGATGTTCGCGGTGCCGCTGATCGGCCACTTCATCTCGCCTGCGCTCGCCCGTGCTGCCGCGATCGTGATCATGCTGCTCGCGCTCCTGCGCGCCGCGGTCATCGTCATGCAGAACCGCAGCCGGGCGCGGGCTGCGCTCGAGAGGCTGGGCGCGCGAATGGAGTCGCCGTTCGCGCGCATCAGCCTCAACATCGGCGCACGCACCTGGCACCTGCTGGCGTTGGCTTACCTCGCCGCGATCCTCGTCACCGCCATCCTGTACCCGGAGGCGGCGCTGCCCTTCATGATCGCCGCCTCCGCCAGGACGCTGGCTGCGGTGGTGCTCGGGGTCGCGCTGGCAGCCTTGCTGACTCAGGTGATCCTGCGCCGGATCCGCATCGGTGATGAGCTGCGGGCGCGCTTCCCGCTCCTCGAGGCACGTCTCAACGCCTACGTGCCGACTGCGCTCAAGATTGCACGCTTCGCGATCCTCGCGGTGGTGGTGGCGGTGATCGTGGACGCGTGGACGCCGTTCGACCTCGGCGCCTGGGTGGCCTCCGACGTCGGCGCGGATTTCATCGGGCGTGTGCTGTCGGTGGCGCTGATCGTCATCCTCGCGCTGCTGGTGTGGCTGGTGATCGCAAGCTGGATCGAGTTCCGTCTCAACGCCGACGCAGGCGGCGCGCCCAACCCGCGTGCGCGCACGCTGCTGACGATCCTTCGCAACGCCGTGGCGATCGCGCTCGTCGTGGTCACGGCGATGGTGGTGCTCGCCGAGATCGGCATCAACATCGCACCGCTGCTCGCCGGTGCCGGCGTACTCGGCCTGGCGATCGGCTTCGGCGCGCAGAAGCTGGTTCAGGACGTGATCACCGGCGTCTTCATCCAGCTCGAGCGCGCAATCGACGTCGGCGACCTCGTCACCGCCGCCGGGATCACCGGTACGGTCGAGCGCATGACGATCCGCTCGCTCGGCATGCGCGACATGCACGGCACCTACCATCTGCTGCCGTTCTCCGCGGTCGATACCGTATCCAACTACAACCGCGACTTCGCCTACCACGTCGGCGAGTACGGCATCGGCTACCGCGAGGACACGGATGAAGCGATCGGGCACCTGCGCGCGGCCTTCGACGAGTTGCTCGCCGACGCCACGCAGCGCGCGCAGATCATCGACCCAAACCTCGAGGTCCATGGCGTGACCGCGCTTGCCGACAGCTCGGTGAACCTGCGTGTGCGCATCAAGACCCGTCCGGGTGCGCAGTTCGGCGTGGGGCGGGCCTACAACCGCCTCGTCAAGCGCCATCTGGACGCTGCGGGCGTCGAGATCCCGTACCCGCACATGACGATGTATTTTGGCGAAGACAAGCAGGGCAAGGCGCCGCCGGCGCGGATCCGGCTGGCGTCCGAGCCGACGCAGGATGGAGCTCCACGCGCTGCAGTCGCGCCCTGAAGAAAGCGCGCGCGCGGTTCCACGCCGTGGGCGGCCGCTGAGCGGATTCAGCCCGGGTCGGCACGCGGTCCGGTCGGCGCCGCGCAATCCGGGGCCGATGGCAGCATCCCGGTTCAATACCGGATGCGCAGGCGCTGGCCATCCCCGGTCGGACGAAGTTCGGCGAGCATGCCACGCAGGCGGTCGAGGAGTTGCGCGTCACCGCCCAGATCGAGGGCGATGCGCGGCGGTGCGCCGACCGGGATCTCGATCCGTCCGTCGAGCGCCAGCGCCTGCCTGCGCGTGGTCGATATCTGCAGCTTTGCGGCTGCGGGCGTGAGCTCGGTCGCCACCCGATGGTCCCCGAGCGCCACGCCGGGCAGGATGTCCACCCCGGCAGCGCGCCACGCGACGTCGATGTGGCCGGCGCAGTGCTGCTGCCAGTCGCAGGCGAGGCGCTCGATCTTCACGGCCAGGATCCCGCGCCACCCCGCGCGCGCTGCCGCATGCGCGAGCGGCGCGAGGGCAGCGGCCGGCGGCAGTTCGAGGGCGAGGTGCTCGACCGTCATGCCACGCAGGCCGAGATCGAGGCGGGCGGGCGGCGCACCGTCGATGCGCAGCCGCCAGCGCAGCGTCGCCGCGCCGAGTGCGGCCGGCTCGAAATCCCACACCAGCCAGCTCAGCGGCACGATCGCGTCACCGCCATCACTTGTCGCGAGCCGCGCCTCGCCGTGCCAGAGCGTGCCGGCAGGCAGGGCGAGACGGAAACGGCCCGCACTGGCCTGCGCGAGCGCGCCGTCGATCAGCACCGCGGGCGCATGGGCGACGGCCAATGCCAGCGTCGCGACGACCAGTGCCATCATCGCAAGCGCACGTCGGCGCGGGGCGGGGAAGGGCGGCGAACCGGGAGGCCTCGCACGTGCCATGGGCACTCAGCTTCCGGCGGCTTCGAAACGCGCTTCGAAACGCGCGCGCCCGGTGCCATCGGCCGCCTGCAGCTCGAGTTGGCGCGGGCGCAGGCGAAACTCGGAATGCAGGCTGGCGAGCCAGTCGATCAGGGCAGGAAGTTCAGTGCTGCCGTGGACCTCGAGGACCTCGCCCGCAACACGTACCTCGGCCTCGATTCCGCGTGCCTGCGCGGCCGCACGCACCGAGTCGGGCAGCGCTGCGGCCGGCGTGGCAGGCGGTGGCGGCCGCTCGCGCAGCGCTGCAAGGGTCAGGCTGTCCTGCTCCATGGCGAGATAG
>JBEOKH010000376.1:0-3142 GCA_040275625.1 Thauera sp.
GCTACACCCGCCTGCAGGAGCTCACGCGGATGATGGCGGAGAGCGTCAACGACGTGACCACTGTGCAGCAGGGCCTGCTGCACAACCTGGACACGGCGGAACTCGCCCTCGGCAGTCAGGCGCGCATGGCGCGCGAGCTGCAGCAGGGCCTGATGCAGGTGCGCATGCTGCCCTTCGACAGCCTCGCCAGCCGCCTCTACCGGGTGGTGCGGCAAAGCGCACGCGAACTCGGCAAGCGCGCCACACTCGACTTGCGCGGCGGTCGAATCGAGGTCGATCGCAGCGTGCTCGAGCAGATGGCCGCCCCGCTCGAACACCTGCTGCGCAACGCCGTCGCCCATGGCATCGAGCTTCCGGCCGAGCGCAGCGCCACCGGCAAGGCGGAAACCGGCAGCATCGTGTTGACCGTGAACCAGGAAGGCAACGAGATCGCGCTCACGATCGCCGACGACGGCGCCGGGCTCGACCTCGACCGCATCGCGACGCAGGCGCGCGCACGCGGCCTGCTCGGCACCGACGAATCCGCAGACGAACGCCGCCTGACCAACATGATCTTCGTGTCCGGGTTCAGTACCGCGCGCGAGGTGTCGGCCGTCTCGGGGCGCGGCGTCGGCATGGACGTGGTGAAGGCGCAGACCGCGGCCGCCGGGGGCCGCATCGAGGTCACCAGCCGGCGTGGCGAAGGCACCTGCTTCGCGCTGCGCCTGCCACTGACGCTGGCGGTCACGCAGGCGCTGCTGGTGCAGGCCGGCGGTCGCAGCTGGGCGGTGCCGTCGAACATGATCGTGCAGGCGATGGAGATCAAGAGCGCCGCGCTGCACGCGATGCAGGACGCGCACGGTATCGAATGGCAGGGCGAGCACTATCCCTACCGCTACCTGCCCCGCCTGCTCGGCGATCGCGAATCGCGCCCGGCAGAGGCGCGCTATGCCTGGGTGCTGCTGCTGCGCGCAGGCGCGCAGACGCTGGCGCTGCATGTGGACGGGGTGCGCGGCAACCAGGAAATCATCGTCAAAAACGCCGGCCCGCAGCTCACCCGCATCGTCGGCATGAGCGGCGCGACCGTGCTCGGCGACGGCGAGATCGTGCTCATCCTGAACCCGGTGGCGCTCGCCGCGCGCACGATGGCACACGACGAGGCGGGCAACGGCGCCTTCGGCCCGGTCGCCGAGGCGCCACCGCCGCTGCACCTGCCGACGGTGATGGTGGTCGATGATTCACTGACCGTGCGCAAGATCACCGGCCGCCTGCTCGAACGCGAGGGCTACCGCGTAGTCACCGCCAAGGACGGGGTCGATGCGCTCGAGCAGTTGATCGAGCTGAGGCCCGACGTGGTGCTGACCGACCTCGAAATGCCGCGCATGGACGGCTTCGATCTCTTGCGCAACATCCGCGCCGACGCGCGTCTGCACGACCTGCCGGTGGTGGTGATCACCTCGCGCCTGGCGGACAAGCACCGCCGCTACGCCGAAGAGGTCGGCGCCAACCACTATCTGGGCAAGCCTTACCAGGAAGAAGCGTTGCTGGCGCTGGTCGACCGCTACACCAGGGCGGGCGCGTGAGCATGGTTCGCGCGTCGCCTTGGGCGAAGCCACTATCGGCGGGCTCCTGAGGGCGCGCCGCGCGCCGCGCGCCTTTGAGTTCACAAAGTCCACAACGGCCGCACCTCCTCGAACACGTTCGAATCGTGTTCGCCGGCTCACCCTGCCAGCGCACCTGCCATGCGCCCGAGCGCATCCTCCAGGGTGGCGCGCGGACAGCCGAAATTCAGGCGCAGAAAGCCCGGCGCACCGAAGGCCACGCCATCCGACAAGCCGACGCCGGCAGCCTCGAAGAGCGCCGCCGGATCGGCAGCACCACGCGCGGCCATCATCCCGCGGCAATCGATCCACGCCAGATAGGTGGCTTCGGGCACCGCCATCGACAGGCCCGGCATCGCCGCCACGGCCTGAAGCACGCGATCGCGGTTGCCACGCAGGTAGGCCAGCAGCGCCTGCCGCCAGGGGGCGCCGTCGCGGTAGGCGGCCTCCGCGGCGACCATGCCGAGCACGTTCACATGCGGCACGATGCCGCGCATGGCGTGGCGGTAGCGCCGCCGCAGCGCGGCGTCGGGGATCACCGCGAAGGCGCAGTACAGCGCCGGGATGTTCCACGTCTTGGACGGCGCCATCAGCGTGATCGTGCGCCGCGCGCCGGCCTCGTCGAGCGCGGCGAGCGGGCGGTGCGGGCGGTCCGCGTCGAGCACCAGTCCGCAGTGGATCTCGTCTGAACACACGATCAGGTCGTGGCGCACGGCGAAGTCGGCGAGCCGGCGCAACTCGGCTTCGGCGAATACCCGGCCGACCGGGTTGTGCGGGCTGCATAACAGCAGCAGTCGGGTCGACGGCGTGCACGCCGCCTCCAGCGCCTCCCAGTCCCACTGCCAGCGGCCGTCGCGCAGCACCAGCTCGACGCGCTGCAGCACACGGCCGGTGTTGGCGGGCGCGGAGAGGAAGGGCGGGTACACCGGGGTCGCAGTGAGCACGCCATCGCCCGCCTCGCCGGCGATCGCACACGCGAGGTTGAAGCCGGCGACCACGCCCGGCAGCCACACCAGCCAGTCGGGGTCGATCGCCCAGCCGTGATCGCGCTGCAGGCCCTCGACCACGGCCTCGATCAGTGAAGGCCAGGCGTCGGTATAGCCGAACACACCGTGGTCGATGCGCTGGTGCAGGGCATCGAGCACCGCGGGCGGCGCGGCGAAGTCCATGTCGGCCACCCACAGCGGCAGCACGTCACGGCCGGCGTAGCGGCCCCACTTTTCGCTCGGCACGCGGCGGCGGTCGATGAGGCGGTCGAAGTCGAAGGCGGCGTCGGTCATGGCAGGGCGTCCGGTGAGCGGTGGCGGGGCGTCATTGTCCCGCATCCGGCGTCGCTGCCGCAGCCTTGCACAGACCCACCCGATGCCCGCCCCCTCCTGTAGGAGCGGCGGCAGCCGCGAACACCCGCCCCCGTCCCCGCGGGAAGAGATGAGCTCACGGCGGCAGAGCTCAGGCCTCGGCGACCATCGACGTGGGCGGCAGAATGGAAAGGCGCGCGGATGGGCGCTGCGGCTCCGACCCGGCCGCGAGCCCCGACGGCGAGCGCTTGGTGTACCTGGAGT
>JBEOKH010000377.1:0-5159 GCA_040275625.1 Thauera sp.
ATCCCACGCTACGCGCAGTCAGGTCGTGCACGGTGTTGATCAGGTGGCGCAGATCGCGGCCGAGCCGATCGAGCTTCCACACGATCAGCGTGTCACCTTCACGGAGCGCCTTCAAGCAAGCAGCCAATCCCGGTCGATCATCGCGCCTGCCCGAGGCCAGATCCTCGTAGAGGTGTGCTGGGCTCACACCGGCGGCGATGAGCGCATCGCGTTGCAAATTGGTGGTCTGGGATCCGTCCGCCTTCGATACCCGCATGTAGCCGATCAGCATCCATTCACCTGTCACATATACGTTCGATTGCGTGACATCGTGGGGCACAAAGGCTTAGCCGTCAAAAGTTGTCACTTAACCCGTAATTCATACTAAGGTGTGCAAAGGGTTATTGTCAGCATAAAAGTGACAACTTCATCCACAATTTCTGCAGGCTGCCATTGCCGTGATCGAAATGGCGGCTGGTGACACGACTGCTTGATCTACCCCCATCGGCGTGTCGCTCTCGGCCACCGGCCCGGCGGCCTCGCTGGGCATCCCCGAGAAGAACACCTTCACCCTGATGCCGACCGAGATCGGCGGCGAGAAGGTCAGGCTGATCGTGCTGGACGATGCCACCGACCCGACCGTGGCCACCAAGAACGCCCGCCGCCTCGTCACCGAAGACCACGTCGATGCGATCATCGGGTCGTCCAGCACCCCGGCCACCGCCGCAATCGCCGAGGTGGCGCACGAGGCGAAGACGCCGCTGGTGACGATGAGCCCGGTGTCCCTGCCGGTCGAGCGCAACGAATGGGTCTTCCGTTCGCCGCAGCGCAACGAGGTGATGGCGAGCGCGCTCGTCGAGCACATGAAATCCAGGGCCTACAAGACGCTCGGTTTCATCGGCTTCTCGGACGCCTACGGCGAGGACTGGCTCAACTCGGTCACCCGGCACGCCGAGGCGGCCGGCATCAAGCTCGTCGCAGTCGAGCGCTACAACCGCAACGACACCTCGGTGACCGGCCAGGTGCTCAAGCTCGCCATGGCGAGCCCGGACGCGGTGCTGATCGCCGGTTCGGGGAGCCCCGCCGCGCTGCCGCAAACCACGCTCGTCGAGCGCGGCTACAAGGGGCAGACCTACCAGACGCACGGGGCAGCCAACCAGGCCTTCCTCAGCGTCGCGGGAAAAGCAGCCGAAGGGGCGATCTTTCCGGTGGGGCCGATCTCGGTCGTGAAGCAGCTTCCCGACAGTCATCCGTCGAAGGCGCCCGGCGTCGAGTTCCTGAACCGGTACGAAGCACAGTTTGGCGCCGGAAGTCTCTCGGCCTTTGCCGGACATGCGCATGACGCATTCCGTCTCGTCGAAGCCGCGGTCTCGGCGGCGAAAGGAAAGGCCGCTCCTGGAACACCCGAGTTCCGTGCCGCGCTGCGCGATGCGCTCGAAGCCAGTAAGGAAGTGGTGGGCGTGCATGGGGTGTTCAACATGACGCCGACCGACCACTTTGGTCACGATGAGCGCTCCCGTGTGCTCGCACGCGTCGAGGGTGGTGCGTTCAAGCTGGTCACGCAGTAAGCGCATCCCGCCACCACGGTAGAAGAAGGAGACAAGGCCATGGCTGAGATCATTCGTGAGGCCGCACGCCTGTTCGCCGATCCGGATCTGATCATCCGGCACCGGCCGAACGGGGACCGCGTCCTGCGCTCCGGCATCGAACTGCCAGACTCGATCACGCGCTGCGTGGGCGACTGGCTGGAACACTGGGCGGTGCTGCGGGCGGACGAGACCTTCCTCGCCGAGCGCAACAGCGCCGGCGAGTGGGACCGGCTCAGCTATGGCGATGCCCGCCGCCGGGTGGTGGCGATCGCATCCTGGCTGATCGGGCAGAACCTGTCTCCCGAGCGGCCGGTGATGATCCTCTCCGACAACTCGATCGAGCACGCCTTGCTCGCGCTCGCGGCGATGCACGTCGGCGTCCCGGTGGCGCCGATCTCGCCGGGCAACTCGCTGATGTCGAAGGACTTCGGCAAGCTGCGGGGCAATTTCGAGCTGTTGCGGCCGGGCGTGGTGTATGCCGATCAGGTCGAGCGCTTCATGCCGGCGCTCGCTGCGGTGGCCGACCTCCACGACGGCGTGATCGTCGCCGGTGGGCGCAGCCAGCCGCAGCCCGGCACGCTGCCATTTGCGCACATCGCGCAGCACAGCGACGAAGCGGCGGTGATGAGGGCCTTCGCGCGCGTCGGCCACGACACCATCGCCAAGTTCCTGTTCACCTCCGGGTCGGTGGGCACGCCGAAGGCGGTGATCAACACCCAGCGCATGATCTGCTCCAACCAGCTCGCCAAGGAGCTGGTGTGGCCCTTCCTGCGCAAGAACCCGCCGGTGCTGTGCGAATGGCTGCCGTGGAGCCACACCTTCGGCGGCAACCACGACTTCAACATGGTGCTGCGCTGGGGCGGCAGCTTCTACCTCGACGACGGCAAGCCGACGCCGACGCTGATCGACAGGACGCTGCGCAACCTGCGCGAGGTGTCGCCGACGATCTACTTCAGCGTGCCGCGCGCCTACGACATGCTGGTCCCGCATCTGCGTGCCGACGCCGAGCTGCGCGAACGCTTCTTCCGCCGCCTGCAGGTGATCATGTATGCGGGCGCCGCGCTGCCGCAGCACTTGTGGAGCGAGCTCGAGGCCTTGTCCGAGGCCACCGTCGGCGCGCGCATCCCGATGGTGTCGTCGTGGGGCTCGACAGAGACCTCGCCGCTGGCGACCGACTGCCACTTCCAGGCCATCCGCGCCGGTGTGATCGGCGTGCCGGTGCCAGGTACCGAGCTCAAGCTGGTTCCGTCGCACGGCAAGCTCGAGGTCAGGGTGCGCGGACCGAACGTGTTCCCGGGCTACTGGAAGCAGCCCGAGCTGTCGGCGAAGTCCTTCGACGACGAGGGCTACTACCTGATCGGTGATGCGGTCGAGTTCGTCGATCCGGCGCACCCCGAGCGCGGTCTGTTGTACGACGGTCGTGTGGGCGAGGACTTCAAGCTGCTCACCGGCACCTGGGTGCATGTGGGGTCGGTGCGGGTGGCCGGCATCGATGCGATGTCGCCGATCGCGCAGGACATCGTGGTCACCGGCCACGACCGCGACGAGATCGGCTTCCTGATCTTCCCCAACATCCCCGAATGCCGGCGGATCTGCCCGCATCTTGCGGCGGACGCCGACATCATCGACCTGCTGATGAACCCCGCGATCCGCAGCCGGGTGGCGCAAGGCATGGCCGCCATGATCAAGCGGGGCGGCGGCTCCTCCACCTATCCGACGCGCGCGATCCTGCTCGCCGAGCCGCCGTCGGTCGAGGCCGGCGAGATCACCGACAAGGGCTACATCAACCAGCGCGCGGTGCTCACGCGGCGCGCCGACATGGTCCAGTTCCTGTACGCCGACGTGCTCGACAAGACCGTCATCACCGTCCATCCGGCGGCCTGAGCTTCAACGGAGAGAACACGCAATGACCGAACAACTCGTCCGGACGTCGTCGGAAGACGGCGTCCATACCCTCATGCTGGCCCGCCCCGACAAGCGCAATGCGATCAGCGACCGCCTCCTGGCAGCGCTCGAGGCCGCGCTCGTCGCCATTCCGGAGGGCACGCGCGCCGTCGTCCTCGCCGGCGAGGGCAAGCACTTCTGCGCCGGGCTTGACCTCTCCGAGCACCAGCACCGCGACGCCTTCGGCACCATGCTGCACTCGCAGTCCTGGCATCGCATCTTCGCCCGTATCCAGAACGGCGGCATCCCGGTGATCGCCGCCATGCAGGGCGCGGTGATCGGCGGCGGCCTCGAGCTGGCGAGCGCGGCGCACATCCGCGTCGCCGAGCCGAACACGATCTACCAGCTGCCCGAAGGCCGCCACGGCATCTACGTCGGCGGCGGCGCCTCGGTGCGGGTGGCGAAGATCATCGGTGCCGGCCGGATGTGCGAAATGATGCTCACCGGCCGCATCCTCGATGCCGACGAGGGCCAGCGCCTCGGCCTGTCGCACTACCTGGTGGGCGAGGGCGAGAGCCTGGCGAAGGCGCAGCAGCTCGCGCGCCGGGTCGCCGAGAACGCGCCGATGGCCAACTGGGCGATGGTCACCGCGATCGCCCGCATCGACAACATGGCGAGCGACGACGGCTTCTTCGTCGAGTCGCTGACCGCCGCGGTCGTCCAGACCAACCCCGAGATCGCCGCACGCATCGGCGAATTCCTCCAGCGCAAGGGCCAGGGAGCACGTCAATGAGCACGCAGGGCATGGGTAATTTCGCCGCATCCGAAGCCGCCGCGCGCGGCACCGCCTACGACGACATCTGGCTGGTGGCGGGGCAGCGCACGCCGTTCGCCGACTACAACACGGTGCTGCGCGACGTGTCGCCAACCGATCTCGGCATTGCCGCGGCGCGCGCCCTGTTCGCCACCAGCGGCATCCCCGCCAGCGCGGTCGATGCGATCGTCGCCGGCAACATGGCACAGGCGAGCTTCGACGCCTACTACCTGCCGCGCCACATCGGGCTGTATTCGGGGGTGAACCCGAACGTGCCGGCGCTGCTGGTGCAGCGCCTGTGCTGCACCGGCTTCGAGACTCTCCTCACCGCCGCCGACCACATCACCCTGGGCAAGGCCAGCGTGGTGTTGTGCGTGGGAGCCGAGTCGATGTCGCGCAATCCGGTCGCGGCCTACACCCAGCGCGCAGGCTTTCGCCTCGGGCAGGTGGAGTTCAAGGACTTCCTGTGGGAGGCCACCCTGGACACGGCCCCCGGGACCACGATGGGCGGCACCGCCGAGAACCTGGCGGCGCGCTACGGCATCGGCCGCGAGGAGGTCGACCGCTTCGCCGCGCAGAGCTTCGCGCGCGGAGTGGCAGCCTGGGAGGCGGGCTGGTTTACCGACGAGGTAAGCCCCCTGGTCAATGAAACCTGGGCCCTCGAAGGCTACCAGGCGCGCGCCCTCCGCCTCGCCGACCGCGCCAGTGTGTGCGATCGCGACGGGCACGTGCGGCCGACACCGTTCGAGACCCTGCACAAGCTCAAGCCCGCCTTCGGCGGCGTGCAGACCGGCGGCAACAGTTCGGCGATCGTCGACGGCGCGGCGGCGGTGCTGGTCGCGCGCGGCGACTGGGTGCGCGCCCACGGCCTCACGCCGCTCGCGCGCATCGTC
>JBEOKH010000378.1:0-4404 GCA_040275625.1 Thauera sp.
GGATATGAACCGGCGGCTACCCCTGGCCGCATAACCTCCCGGAAACCCTCGTTTACGGGATGGTTCCCGGCAATCGACAACATGGAGGCCAATGAACCCAATATTTCTCCCGTAACTATCTCTTGATATGTTCTCCCGAAACGACCATCATGCGGTTGAGTAACAGGAGAGATTTATGGCCATCGTGATCGAAGACATCCAGATGGAACGTTTGGCGGAAGAGATCGCCGTCGCCGAAGGCGTGACCGTCACCGAGGTATTGCGCGAGAGCCTGCTGTCGCTCGCCGGCTTGCGCGGCTTGGCCACGCGCAAGGCGCCGCTGCGTGAACGGCTGGCTGCGCTGGCGCACGAAGTCGATGCCGTGCCGGCACGCGTGCCGGCGGACACGCGTAGCGATGACGAAATACTGGACTACAACGATCACGGCGTATGGTGATTGATACCTCCGCTGTCCTGGCGTGGCTCAAGCACGAACCCGAGCGCGAGCGAATTGTTGCCGCGCTTGAGGCGCATCCGGTCTGCCGTATCTCAGCGGTGAGCTTGCTCGAAGCGCATATTGTTGTGCGCGCCCGCGAGCACTCGACCATGGTTGGCAAGCTGCAACGCTTCCTGGAGGAGATCGGCGCCGTGGTCATGCCGTTCGACGAGCGCCAGGCACGGCTTGCCGACGCGGCGTTCGTTCACTACGGCAAGGGACAGGGCCACCCGGCCCAGCTCAACTTAGGCGACTGCGCGGTCTATGCGCTGGCCAGCTCGCTTGGCGAGCCGCTGCTGTTCATCGGCAACGACTTCGCGCAGACGGACATTCAGCGATGCTGATCGGCTATGCGCGCGTCTCCACGCGCGACCACAAGCCGCACCTGCAGCTCGACGCCCTGCGGCAAGCCGGTTGCGAGCGCATCTTTGAGGAAACCGCCAGCGGCGCCAAGCGCGACCGGCCGGAATTGAATGCAACGCTTGACTACGTGCGCGCCGGCGACAGCCTGGTGGTGTGGAAGCTTGACCGGCTGGCGCGTTCGACTCGCCAGTTGCTGGAAACGGTCGAGGTGCTGGAGCAGCGCGGCATCGGCCTGAAGATTTTGACGCAGAACATTGACACGGCCAGTGCCGGAGGGCGCCTAATCTTCACCGTGTTCTCGGCGATCGCCGAGTTCGAGCGCGAGATTATCCGCGAGCGCACGCGGGCCGGGCTGGATGCCGCGCGGTCACGAGGGCGCACTGGCGGTCGCCCTCGCGCCCTCTCAGAGAAAGATCTGAAAGAAGCGCGTGCCTTGCTGGCCGATTCCGAGATCACGGTCGAGGACGTGGCGCGGCGGCTCGGCGTGGGACCATCCACGTTGTACCGCTACCTGCCTGCGGCACGCCATGCCGCACAGGACAACTAACCCTTTACAACCAAGCGGCAGCCTGAACCGGAGCAACTTGCATGGCGAGAAAGCGAGACGACGAATGGACCAACGTGGAGTCCCTGATCGCGCTGCTGTCCCATGACTATACGGACGAGGTAAGAGCCTTCACCAAGAGCATCCAGGCGAATCCCTCGGCCGTTACCGGCTTCGAGCGGCTGTTCAAATTATTGAACGCTGAAGGAAAGATCGACTGGGCGGGCACCGAATCCCAGCAAGCGGCGATGGCCAGAGCCGAGGAAAGCGCCCAGGAACTGGACGATTTCCTCGAAGGCATGACCCATCCGTTCGAAACCTATGTCCTGGTACTCAATCACGGCCACGAGATCATCGTCGAGACCGGCTGGCATGACGACGTCGCCGGTCCGGTCGTGTGGGATCGCTGGGCGAGCGACGTAGACGATCCCGTCATGGCATACGCCGACATCGGCTTTCTGTTCGACAACCCGGACTACCGCTGCGAACCGAAGACTGCCGAGAAGCCAGCACCGCCGCTGTACCGCTATCACCCGGAACGCTTCAAGGCATACCGTGACTATGCCGAGCCGGTCGGCAAGCTGTACCGGCAGCGGGTCGATCCGGCAACGGGCATGTTGACTATCGACCAGCTCAACGAAATTTCTCGTCATATGAGCACCGAATTGAACCAGCGCTCACTCCGGTTTCCTCGCAAGCGCAAGGAATCCCATCCGCAACCATCACTTGTCATTGAGGCCGAGGAAACGCTTGCTACTGCCTACGGGCGCTTCGTCCAAGCCGGCCGACAGATCATCGACTTCCCGCCGGCGTTGACCGAAATGCTGGCCGAGACGGACATCGACGACATCCCGCTGAACAGCATCAATCTGCCTTATGCGTCGCAATACCTGTACTTCGGCCCGCAGCCCAGCCTGGAGATCGAGCCGGACTGGCTGGTCGACGGCGCCTATGTCGAGCAGCGCGGCGCAAGCGGCGACGTGCGCTTCACGGTCACCGCCGTCCCGCACGAGCAAGCCTTGTCGGCGCAGTGGTATCTGTTTCCGGAGGTTGAGTACACCCAGGACTTCGTCGGCGAGTTTCGCTCAATGGATTTGGCCACAGCCATTGACACTGTGCTGTCGAGCAGGCTCGCCGAGCTGATGAAACGGCGCGCGGGCACCGGTGGCGACATCACGGCGACGTTGGAGGAGGCGGCCACCGAGAGCGGCATGGCACTGCCCGCGGGCGTCAGTGTCGTCGACGTCAGCCCGACGCTGGCGGCCGTGCGCGACGACATCACCCGCCGCCGGCACCCCGTCTACAAAGCGGCCCTGCAATTGGTGGTCAATGCGCTGTGCTACGTCGCGGCCTATCCCGAAGACATTGATACGGTCTGGCCGGAAGGAACACCCGACTCGCTCAAACAGAAGGCGCTGCACGGCAAGGGCAAGGAGCAGATGCGGGCAAAGTCGAAGCTGACCGCGCTTGGCTATGTACCGGTGCATATTTGCGGCAAGCGCGTCGCCGAACAGCGTACGCACCAGGGCATCCCAGCGCATGGTCACGTCGCTACGCACTGGCGGCGTGGTCACTGGCGCAACCAGGTGCACGGCCCGGCGCGCTCGCTGCGCAAGCTGATCTGGGTCATGCCGGTCGTCGTCGGGTCCAAGCACGCCGACGAACCTGAGGCCGGGCATGTCTACTTGGTGTCGTGAGGACGCCTGCCGTGACTTTGCAAAAACGCGGGTTTGCCAACCACGCTCTCTTCCCAAAATCGACCATCTGACAACTACGGCGAGACGCTTGATGGGGTTCCTCGCATGAGCAACGTCTACCGTCTACTCACCAAGCTGACGCTCAACTGCCGGTTCGCGCAGGACTTCCTCGACGCCCCTGAGCCGTGCTGCGCGCTCAGCGTTATCGAGGAGCGCGAACAGGTGTTGCCGCTTGTGGCCTTGCGTCCCGGCGTCGTGCTTCCTTATGGCGTCACCGAACAGGGTTTCGATTTCGGCCATTCGGTGCTGGGCGGCGATAGCTACGAAATCGTGCACTTCGCGTTCAAGTTCCGCGGTTTCTGCACCTACAACGTGCTGGTCAACCCGAGCGATCCGGTGGTGCGGGAGGTGATTCGGCACCTGGTCGAGCATCGCTGCTATGTCGTGCTTGCCGTCGATCCTGACCAGCACGTCGCCGCGTTCAAGGCCGGAGTCGGCGAGGTGACGCTGTCCGGCCTTATCGATCACTACCCGCGTATCGCACGCTCAATCACCAGCAGGGCGACATACAGCCGGGTGCTCGCGCAATTTCGCCGGCGGACGCAGCCGTCCGGGCAGATGCTCAATTGGGCCTGCCGCAGCGAGCTGTCTTACCTTGACCTGACGACAGACCGGATGGAATTGTCCTCAGCGCCGATGCCCGAATCAAGCGACGGCCTGTCCGTGCAGTAGTAAATTCTTATATGTCCTCAAATCGCAGATTCGCTCCCACTGAGCCTTTAAGCCGTCTCCGTTCGACGAACCGGCATGGGGCGAGTACGGCAAGTTTCAGGAACCACGCAAGATTAGCGGCGACGTAGACGCATCTCCCGATCGTGCACTCAAGCAGCATGAGCCGTGAGCCAGGCAACGGAAACCCAGGGCGCCATTGATAACGTATCGAATTCGAATTCCATGGGGCGCGCTTATGCTTGGCGTGGCTTGCGCGGCGTGGGGCTTTCTGCCCGCCGAACCCAAACCCGTGCCGAAGCCTGCGCGGAAAGCAGTTCAGAAAGTGGCGCCGAAGGCGACAACGAAGCCGCAGGAACCGGCGGCGCCCATCGTAGCGCCAAGTGCGGAAGCGGCTGTCCTCGTGGCCATCGCCGGCCCGATGACGGGTAAGTACGCCTTGGCGGGCGAGCAGATCCGCAAGGGTGCCGAGATGGCGACCGCCGACATCAACGCCAAGGGTGGCGTGCTCGGCCAGAAGCTGCAACTCGAAGTAGGCGATGACGCCTGCGACCCGAAACAGGCCGTTTCCGTCGCCAACACGATGGTCAACAAGA
>JBEOKH010000379.1:0-25133 GCA_040275625.1 Thauera sp.
GCGCCCGCCTCGATCGCCATGTTGCAGATCGTCATGCGGCCTTCCATCGACAGCGCGCGGATGGCGCTGCCGCCGAACTCCATCGCGTAACCGGTGCCGCCGGCGGTGCCGATCCTGCCGATGATCGCGAGCACGACGTCCTTGGCGGTGACACCCTTGCCGAGCTGGCCATCGACCTTGATCAGCAGGGTCTTCGACTTTTTCTGCAGCAGGCACTGGGTCGCCATCACGTGCTCGACCTCGGAGGTGCCGATGCCGTGCGCCAGGCAGCCGAAGGCACCGTGGGTGGAGGTGTGCGAGTCGCCGCAGACGACGGTCATGCCCGGCAGCGTGGCGCCGTTTTCCGGGCCGATGACGTGCACGATGCCCTGGCGCGCGTCCTTGAACGGGAAGTAGGCGAGCGAGCCGACCTCGCGGATGTTGGCGTCGAGGGTCTCGACCTGCTGGCGCGACACCGGGTCCTGAATGCCGAGGTCCCAGTGGTCGGTGGGCGTGTTGTGGTCGGCGGTGGCGACGATCGAGCTGATCCGCCACGGCTTGCGCCCGGCCAGCTTGAGGCCTTCGAAGGCCTGCGGGCTGGTCACTTCATGGACGAGGTGACGGTCGATGTAGATCAGCGCCGTGCCGTCGGCCTCCTGGTGAACGACATGACTGGACCAGAGCTTTTCGTACAGCGTTTGCGCTTGCATCCCGGTGATTCCACGTCAAAAAAAGAAACCGATTATTTCACAAAGCCCGCGAAGCTGAACAGCACGGCCCGGATCAGCGCCGCGCGCCCTGGTAAAGCGGCATGACGCGCGCAGCGTACGCACTGAGATCGCGCTGGCGGTTGGTGTGCGAGGGGTGGGTGGACAACCACTGCGGCGGCGCGCCGGTCGACTGACCGGCCATCTTGTTCCACAGCGTGACCGCCGCCCTCGGGTCGTAGCCGGCGCGTGCCGCCAGCTCCACCCCCATGCGGTCGGCTTCGGTCTCGTGCTCACGCGAGTTGGGCAGCTCGAAGGTCACCTTGGCGACGTCGCTCATCAGGCCCTGCCCGGCCTGCCCGACGCCGAGCAAGGCCCCGGCCACCGAAATCCCGAGGCCGGTGGCCATCGATTTCGACACCCGCTCGCGCGCATGCTCGCGCAGCGCGTGTGCGATCTCGTGCCCCATCACCGCGGCGATCTCGTCGTCGGTCAGGCTGAGGCGTTCGATGAGCCCGGTGTAGATCGCCATCTTGCCGCCTGCCATGCACCAGGCGTTGAGCTCGTTCGAACTGAAGACATGCACCTCCCACGACCACGACGGCGCATCCGGACGGAAGGCGCCGCTTTGGGCGGCAAGGCGTAACACGATCCTGCGCACGCGCTGCACGGTGGCGGGGTCGCGGTCGAGCGCGTTCTTGCGCCGCGCCTCGGCGAGCATCTGCTGGTACTGCTGATTCGAGGCCTGCTCGACCTCCTGCGCCGAAACCATCATCAGCTGCGAGCGCTGCACGCCGACGGCCCCCGCTTGGGTGGTCTGCACCGTCTGGCAGGCGGTGGCGATGGTGCCGGCGACCAACACCGGCATGGCGAGCCTGAGCATGTTCTTCATCGTCATCGACCTCCGCGAATCATGGCGTGTTCACACTGCACCGGATTCCCGACGCCAGCCGAACAACAACCACAGCAGGCCGGCGAGCGCAAAACCCGAACCAATCGTATACGTCCATGCGGCGCCGAGGCTTTCCCAGGTGTAACCGCTGAGTAGCCCGCCGAGCATGCCGCCCGCACCGAATGACAGGCTGCCGTAGAGCGCCTGACCGTGCGACTGCAGGCGACCGGGGAACCACTGGTTCACCACCGCGATCGCGGCGGCGTGATACGCGCCGAAAGTCGCCCCGTGCAGAACCTGGGCGACGAGCAGCACGGCCAGGCTGCCTGCCCCCCAGCCGATCATCAGGAAGCGCGCCACCGCACACGCGAACGAGAACAGCAGGATGGCGCGCAGCGAGACGCGTTGCGTGATGCGCGGCATCAGCATGAACACGACGATCTCGGCGACCACGCCGAGCGTCCACATCCAGCCCACCAGGGCCTTGTCGTAACCGTGGTCGACCAGAAAGATCGAGTAGAAGACGTAGAGCGCACCATGCGCCGCAGACATCAGGAAGCAGGCACCGAACAAGGCCCGCACTTCCGGGCGGCGCAGGGTGGCGCCGAAGCTCGCCGTCCCACGTTGCGCAGGCGGGCGCGGCGCCTCGGGGACGACGAAGCTGCACAGCACGATCCCGCCGAGAATGGTGGCCGTCACCCACAGCACGGCTTCGATCGGCAGGCGATCGAGCGAATGGCCGAGCGCCAGCACGGCGACGATGAAGCCCACCGAGCCCCACACCCGGATGCTGCCGTAGCGATGCGAGGCCTCGCCGAGGTGCGCGAAGGCGAGCCCCTCGATCAGCGGCAGCGCCGCGCTCCAGAAGAAGGCCATCAGCGCCATCGCCGCGAACAGTCCGCCGAAATCGGTGGTCAGGAAGAACACCGAGAAGCCCGCCAGGCTGGCGAGTGCCGACAGGCGCACGATCGCGATGCGCAGACCGAGCTTCTCCGCCAGCCAGCCCCACAGGTTGGGCGCCAGCAAGCGCATCAGCTGCATCAGCGACATCAGCAGCGCGATGTCGGTGGCCGAGAGCGCGATCGACTGCAGATAAAGCGCGAAGTACGGCGAGAACGCGCCGACGAAGGCGAAGTAGAAGAAGTAATAGGCGGACAGGCGCCAGTAGGGAATCATCGCGCCTGCATCGCGTCAGCGCGGCGAAAGCAGGCGCTGGCTCCCTTCGGGTGCGAGCGCAGGGATGCGCGGGGTGTCGGTGTGTACGTCGCTGCACTGCGCGCGGTGACGCAGCGCATGATCGATCAGCACCAGCGCCAGCATGGATTCGGCGATCGGCGTGGCGCGGATGCCAACGCAGGGGTCGTGGCGGCCTTCGGTGGCGACCATGACCGGCTTGCCGGCGCGGTCGATCGAGCGCCGTTCGAGGCGGATGCTCGACGTCGGCTTGATCGCAATGCTAACGATGACGTCCTGCCCGGTGGAGATGCCGCCGAGCACGCCGCCGGCGTGGTTGGACAGGAAGCCCTCCGGCGTCATCTCGTCACCATGCTCGGTGCCGCGCTGCGCCACCGACCTGAAGCCGGCGCCGATCTCCACGCCCTTGACCGCGTTGATGCCCATCATCGCGTAGGCGATGTCGGCGTCCAGGCGCCCGTACACCGGCTCGCCCCAACCGACCGGCACGCCGCTGGCGACCACGTCGATGCGCGCGCCGATCGAGTCGCCCGACTTGCGCAGCGCGTCCATGTAGGCCTCGAGCTCGGGCACGATCGCGGCATTGGGGGCGAAGAAGGGGTTGCCGTCGACCTCGTCCCAGGACACGAAGGGGATCTCGATCGGCCCGAGCGCGCCCATGCAGGCGCGGATCACGATGCCGTGGCGCTCCTTCAGCCACTTCTTCGCGATCGCGCCGGCCGCCACCCGCACCGCGGTCTCGCGCGCCGACGAGCGCCCGCCGCCGCGATGGTCGCGCAGGCCGTACTTCTGCAGGTAGGCGTAGTCGGCGTGGCCGGGGCGGAAGGTGTCGGCGATGTTGCCGTAGTCCTTGCTGCGCTGGTCCTGGTTGCGGATCAGCAGCGAGATCGGGGTGCCTGTGGTGACGCCCTCGAACACGCCGGAGAGGATCTCGACCGTGTCCGGCTCGCGGCGCTGGGTGACGTGGCGCGAGGTGCCCGGCTTGCGGCGGTCGAGCTCGGCCTGGATGTCGGCCTCGCAGATCGCCAGTCCCGGCGGGCAACCGTCGACGATGCAGCCGATCGCCGGGCCGTGGGATTCGCCGAAGGAGGTGACGGTGAACAGCGTGCCGAGGGTGTTGCCGGACATGGAAGTCTCTCTTTTCGCCTCCACGGCGCGGCATAGCCGAAGGGCATGCGCGCACTGCGCGAGGCATCACATATGAACGGGGACGGGGCGCGAGTCTAGCACGCACACCCCGTCCCCTTCAGCCCGCAGCGGGCTGCACTCGACGCGGCCGGAGCGGCCAGCGCGCGCCTTAGTGGAAGAAGCCCTCCAGGCGCTCGAAAACCTCGTGCTCGGCGCCATGGCGGCGCACGTTGAGCACATCCTCGAGCTTTTCGAGCTGGCGGATCATCTGCTCGAGGCGATGGTCCTCGAACACCAGCAGCCAGATGCGCGAGCGCTTGCCGTCGGACACCGGCATGCACAGGATGCCCTCGACGTTGAACGCGCGGCGCGCGAAGAGATTGCAGATGTGGCTCATCACCCCGGGGTGGTTGTTCACATCCAGCTCCAGAACGACCTTGGCGATACCGGCTTGCGGCAGCGGGTCGGCAACCTGTTCGATCATCATCAGCCTCCGATCATCTCGGTGTTGGCCGCACCCGGCGGCACCATGGGATACACGAATTGTTCGCGATCGATCGTCGCGTGGATCAGGCATGGGCCCGGCGAGTGCAGCGCCTCGGCGAGCGCGGCGCGCGGATCGTCGGCCTTGTCCAGATCGACCGCCGGCACGCCGAAGCCCTCGGCGATCTTCACGAAATCCGGCTCGGTGCGGTACTTGGACGCGAACAGGCGCTTGCCGTAGAACAGCGTCTGCTGCTGGTACACCAGGCCGAGCGCGTTGTTGTTCATCAGCACGATCTTGACGTTGAGCCCCTCCTCGGCGAGCGTGGCGAGCTCCTGGATGTTCATCTTGAAGCTGCCGTCGCCGGTGAAGCAGACCACGGTCCGGTCCGGCTCGGCGAGCGCGGCGCCGATCGCGGTGGGCAAGCCGAAGCCCATCGTGCCCAGCCCGCCCGAGGTCAGCCACTGGCGCGGACGGCGGAAGGGATAGGCCTGCGCCACCCACATCTGATGCTGGCCGACGTCGGTGGCGATGATCGCCTCGTCGTCGAGCGCACTGGCCACGGCGTGGATGAGGCCGTAGTGGCTGCGCGGATCGTCCTGCCCCGGGAACTGCATCGGGAAGCGCGACCTCAGGCTGTCGACCTGCGCGAGCCAACGTTCACGCGGCTTCGCCTGCACGCGCGGCAGCAGGGCCTCGAGCGCACACTTGACGTTGGCGTGGATGGCGACGTGGGCGCTCTTGATCTTGTGCAGCTCGGAAGCGTCGATGTCGATATGCACGATCTTCGCGTTCGGGCAGAACTGCGAGGCGCGACCGATCGCACGGTCATCGAAGCGTGCGCCCACGACGATCAGCAGATCCGACTCCTCGAGCACGAAGTTGGTGTAGCGCGCGCCGTGCATGCCGAGCATGCCGATCGACAGCCGATGATCGATCGGCATCGCACCGAGCCCCATCAGCGTCATCGTGGCGGGCAGCCCGGCCTGCTCCGCCAGCTGCACCGCGAGCGGCGCGGCGCCGGATGCGACCACGCCCCCGCCGAGATAGAGCACCGGCTGCTCGGCCGCGTTGATCATCTGCGCGGCCGATTCGATCGCGGCCATGTCGAGCGGCGGCGTGGAATCGGCCACCGCAGGCGCGGGCAGTTCGCCCTCCTCGATGGTGATGAGCTGGTTCTGCACGTCCTTGGGCACGTCGATCAGCACCGGGCCGGGACGACCCGACATGGCGATGCGGAAGGCGTCCGGCATCACCCCGAGCAGCTCCTGCGCCGAACGCACCAGGAAGTTGTGCTTGGTGATCGGCACCGTGATGCCGTAGATGTCGACCTCCTGGAAGGCGTCGGTACCGATCATCGCCTGCGGCACCTGGCCGGTGATGACGACCATCGGGATCGAGTCGAGGCAGGCGTCGGCGATCGCGGTGACCAGGTTGGTCGCGCCCGGACCGCTGGAGGCGATGCACACCTGTGGCACGCCGGACACACGCGCCATGCCCTGGGCCATGAAGCCCGCACCCTGCTCGTGGCGGGCCAGCACGTGGCGAATCTGGTCGCTGCCGGACAAGGCATCGTAGAACGGCAGGATGGCACCGCCGGGAATGCCGGCAATGGTGCGCACACCCTGGCGTTCGAGAAGGCGCACCATCAGTTGTGCGCCGGTCATTTGCATCATGTTGCTCTCCTTGGTGAGGATTCGGCGGCAGACCGGCGGGCACAAAAGCAAAACCCCCGCCGGGCTTGCGCGCCGACGGGGGTCTGGTAATCCTGAGTTTCGAGTATCCGGTCCCGTTACGACGCGCGCATGCCTACGCCTACTACGCGTACTACGACAAGCAGCGACACGGAGGCGATATGACCGGTGGAGGACATGCCTGAAGCCTGGACCCGAATTCGAACTGAGACGTCGCGAAGTGTAATCACGGAACGATTCACCGCACAAGAAGAAATTATCGAGCGGCCATCCTCCGGATCGTGCTCGACCATGCCCGTCGAGCACGACGCCGTCACTTGGGCCTGAGCTCGCGGCGCAGGATCTTGCCTACGTTGCTCTTGGGCAGCTCGTCGCGGAACTCGACAAGGTGTGGCACCTTGTAGCCGGTGAGGTTCTCGCGGCAGAACGCGATCAGCGCCTCGGCGCTCAGGCCGGGATCCTTGCGCACCACAAACACCTTCACCGCCTCGCCGCTGCGCTCGTCGGGGACGCCCACCGCGGCGACCTCGAGCACGCCCGGATGGCTCGCGACGACGTCCTCGATCTCGTTCGGATAGACGTTGAAACCGGACACCAGGATCATGTCCTTCTTGCGGTCGACGAGCTTGACGAAGCCATGCTCGTCGATGGTGGCGATGTCGCCGGTGCGCAGGAAGCCATCGGGGGTGAACACGCGCGCCGTCTCCTCGGCACGCTGCCAGTAGCCGGGCGTGACCTGCGGCCCCCTAACGCAGAGCTCTCCGCGCTGGCCGATGCCCTGTTCGTTACCGTCATCGTCGCGGACGCTGACCTCGGTCGAAGAGATCGGCAGCCCGATCGAATGGCTGAATTCCTTCAGGTCGAGCGGGTTGATGGTCACCGCGGGCGAGGTTTCGGTCAGGCCGTAGGCTTCGACCAGCGGGATGCCAGTGATCTTCTTCCACTTCTCGGCGACCGCCTGCTGCACCGCCATGCCGCCGCCCAGGGTGACGCGCAGGGCAGAAAAGTCGAGCTTGGCAAAATCGGCGTTGTTGAGCAGGGCATTGAACAGCGTGTTGACGCCGGTGATCACCGTGAAGCGGTGCTGGCCGAGTTCCTTGACGAAACCGGGTATGTCGCGCGGATTGGGGATCAGCACGTTATTGGCGCCGATCTTCAGGAAGGTCAGGCAGTTCGCAGTCAGTGAGAAAATATGATAAAGCGGTAGCGCGGTGATGATGACCTCGCGCCCCTCGCCGACATGGGGCGCGATCCACGCATGCGCCTGCTGCAGGTTGGCGATGATATTGCGGTGGGTCAGCATTGCGCCCTTGGCCACCCCGGTGGTGCCACCGGTGTACTGCAGGAAGGCGATATCGTCGTGCCCCACCGTTGCCGGCTTCAGTGCGTGCGCGCCGCCGCGCTTCAACGCTGCCGCGAAGCGCACGTGGCCGTCGAGCCGCCACGCCGGCACCAGCTTGCGGACCTTGCGCACGACGAAGTCGACGATCGTGCCCTTCACCAGGCCGAGCATCTCGCCCAGGCTGGTGACCACCACGTGCTTGATTGGAACATTCGGGCGCACATGCTCGAGCGTGTGGGCGAAGTTCTCCAGGATCACGATCGCGTCGGCCCCGGAGTCCTTCAACTGGTGCTCGAGTTCGCGCGCGGTGTAGAGCGGATTGACGTTGACGACGGTGTAGCCGGCGCGCAGCGTGCCGAACAGCGCGACCGGATACTGCAGCACGTTGGGCATCATCAGCGCCACGCGCGCGCGCGCGGGCAGTTTCAGCTCGCTCTGCAGATAAGCGCCGAACCGTGCGCTGAGCGTGTCGAGCTCGGCGTAGGTGATCGACTTGCCCATGCAGTGATAGGCGATTTTGTCTGCAAAGCGCGTGACACTGCGCTCGAACAGGTCGCCCAGGGAGCGGAACTCGTTCACGTCGATTTCCGCCGGGATGCCCGGGGGGTAGCTCTTCAGCCAGATTTTTTCCACGATTCTCCTCCTCCTGTTGCTGGAAATACCGCCGGAGCGCCGTGATAGCGCCCCGGCTCCGCCCTCCCTAGGCGTCGGACGGGCAACACACCCATCCGCTCATTCCAACCATGCCGCACCCGGTTCTCGGTGTAGGTGTCGGCGGAACGGGCATGACCCGTTCGTGGAGGCGCGGCGGTCTGACCGCCGCAGCCGGGCACGAAGCCCGGCCTTGCTCGCTACGAATTCACTGCTTCAAATCCGTCTATCGTTCCTCGCCCTCGCTTTCGGGCCAGTTACGGATGTAGTTTTTCAACATGCGGTTCTCGAAGCTCTGCTCCTCGAGCACGGCCTTGGCCACGTCATGGAAGCTGACCACACCGAGCAAGGTCGTGCCGTCCATCACCGGCAGATAACGCTGGTGATGCTCGACCATCAACCGGCGCAATTCGTCCATCTCCATGTCGGGCGCCGCGACCAGGGGATTGTGCAACATCACCGCATCCACGCTCATCGCCTGCCAGTCGGCCCCACCCGTCTGCACCGCCTGCAGGACCTGGCGGAAGGTCAGCATGCCGATCATCGCGCCGCGCGAAAACACGACCAGCGAGCCGACGTCCTGCTCGGTCATGACCTCGACGGCCTCGGCGAGTGGTCTGTTGGGGGCGATGGTGAACAACACCTTGCCCTTGATCGCGAGAATCTCGCTCACCAGCATGTCGGTCTCCGTGCGCTTGGGTTTCTGGGTAAACGGTATGGACGCCATGGTAGTGCATCGCCGCGGGCGCGCAAAGCCGCCGGCGGCGGGAGTTCAGCGCTCAAGTTCGCCGAGCTTGCCCTTGACCCGCGCCCAGTGGTCGGCATCGGGCAGTGCATCCTTGCGCTCGACGATCGGCTTCCACTTCTTCGCCAGTTCGGCGTTGAGGGCGATGAACGCCTTCTGGTCATCGGGCACGTCGTCCTCGGCGTAGATCGCCTCAACGGGACACTCGGCCACGCACAGGGTGCAATCGATGCACTCCTCAGGGTCGATCGCGAGGAAATTGGGTCCCTCGCGAAAACAGTCGACCGGACAGACGTCCACACAGTCGGTGTATTTGCAGCGTATGCAGCGCTCGGTTACGACGTAGGCCATTTCGACTCTCCAGGCAGGGCACGGACCGGCACATGCGGCCGGCGAAGGGTTGGACAATATAGACCAGCCATTTGCTTTTTTGCCACGCCGAGACGGGACGCCACGCTACGAGCTCCCCGATTTCCTTGACGGCGAGCGGCAGTTCGCATAACTTGCGTAAAAATTTCTTCACGGAAGGCCTCCCCTTCCGCCGGCTCGTCGTGCTTCGCCGCAGCGCTCCAGCAAGCGGCGCGATCGCAGGCAAGTCAATTCCCTCCCGCACGCAACACCCCCGGCAACGAAGGCCAGGACTTTCGTAATCTCCCGCCAGCCCTTAAGTGAGGAATCATGAGCGAGCACATCCACTATGTGACCGACGGCAACTTCGAGACCGAAGTGCTGCAGTCGCAGACCCCCGTACTGGTCGACTACTGGGCCGAGTGGTGCGGCCCCTGCAAGATGATCGCCCCCATCCTCGACGACGTCGCCAAGGACTACGCGGGCAAGCTCAAGGTCGCCAAGCTCAACATCGACGACAACCAGGAAACGCCTGCGAAGTATGGCATTCGCGGCATTCCGACGTTGATGCTGTTCAAGGGTGGCAATGTCGAGGCGACCAAAGTGGGCGCCCTTTCCAAATCTCAACTGACCGCCTTCATTGACAGCAACATCTAAGCCGGACCAGGCTCCGGCCCGCTCCCGAGGTTCCTCGCGTGCCCGTCGTCGTGGCACGCGCAACCGGGACGGTAATTCCCCCCAGAATCCGCAGAACGAGAACGATCTGTTCGACGTCGACAACGGCGGCGAGGAAGCCCCTTCCACGCCCCGCGATCCCGACGTTCCCGCGCTCCACCTGTCCGAACTCAAGGCCCTGCACGTCAGCGAACTGCTGCAGATGGCCACTGAAGCCGGCGTCGAGGGTGCAAACAGGCTGCGCAAGCAGGAACTGGTCTTCGCGCTGCTGCGCAACCGCGCCCGCAGGGGCGAACCGATCTGTGGCGACGGCGCACTCGAAGTGCTGTCCGACGGGTTCGGCTTCCTGCGGTCTCCCGACACCTCGTATCTCGCGGGAACCGACGACATCTACGTGTCGCCCTCGCAGATCCGGCGCTTCAATCTGCGCACCGGCGACACCATCGAGGGCGAGATCCGCACGCCCAAGGATGGCGAGCGCTATTTCGCGCTGACCAAACTCGACAAGATCAACGGTCGGCCTCCGGAAGAGTGCAAGAGCAAGATCCTGTTCGAGAACCTCACGCCCCTGCACCCGCAGGCGTGCTTCAAGCTCGAACGCGACATCCGGGGCGAAGAGAACATCACCAGCCGCGTGATCGACATGATCGCGCCGATCGGCAAGGGCCAGCGCGGCCTGCTCGTCGCCCCGCCCAAGAGCGGCAAGACGGTGATGTTGCAGCACATCGCGCACGCGCTCACCGCCAATCATCCGGAAGTGAAGCTGATCGTGCTGCTGATCGACGAGCGTCCGGAAGAGGTGACGGAAATGCTGCGCTCGGTGAAGGGTGAGGTCGTGGCCTCCACCTTCGACGAGCCCGCGACCCGCCACGTGCAGGTCGCCGAGATGGTGATCGAGAAGGCCAAGCGCCTGACCGAGCACAAGTACGACGTGGTGATCCTGCTCGACTCGCTGACGCGCCTCGCGCGCGCCTACAACACCGTGGTGCCGGCCTCCGGCAAGGTGCTGACCGGCGGCGTGGACGCCAACGCGCTGCAGAAGCCCAAGCGCTTCTTCGGCGCCGCGCGCAACATCGAGGAGGGCGGCTCGCTCACCATCATCGCCACCACGCTGGTGGACACCGGCAGCCGCATGGACGACGTGATCTACGAGGAATTCAAGGGCACCGGCAACATGGAGCTCCACCTCGACCGCCGCATGGCGGAGAAGCGTGTCTATCCGGCGATCAACGTCAACCGCTCGGGCACCCGCCGCGAGGAGCTGCTGCTCAAGCCCGATGTGCTGCAGAAGGTTTGGATCCTGCGCAAGCTGCTGTACGGAATGGACGACATCGACGCGATGGAGTTCCTGCTCGACAAGATCAAGGCCACCAAGGGCAACGCCGAGTTCTTCGACGCGATGCGCTCGGGCCGCGGCTGAACTCCGGTTTCAGCCTGTAACGCGAGCCACCATGGTACGAACGCCACCTCTCGGGGTGGCGTTCGCGTTTTCCGGGGCTGGCTGGCGAAAGACGGGCGGCGGTGACCGCCCCCCGCCCTGCGATCAGCCCATCAGCCAAGCCTCACTTCGCGTAGTCGTAGAATCCCTTGCCACTCTTGCGACCGAGATAGCCGGCCTCGAGCATCTCGACCAGCAGCGGCGCGGGACGGTACTTCGGGTCCTTGGTGCCTTCGTACAGCACCTGCATGACCGCCAGCTCGACATCGAGGCCGATCAGGTCGCACAGCGCGAGCGGCCCGATCGGGTGATTGCAGCCAAGCTTCATCGCATCGTCGATCTCGGCTGCGGTGGCCAGCCCCTCGCCGAGCGCGAACACCGCCTCATTGATCATCGGGCACAGCATGCGGTTGACCACGAAACCGGGGCTATTCTTGACCTTGATCGGGGTCTTGCCGATCGCCTTCGCCAGCACCTCGACCTCGGTATAGGTGGAAGCCGAAGTCTGCAGACCGTTGATCAGTTCGACCAGGGCCATCACCGGCACCGGATTGAAGAAATGCATGCCGATCACCTGCCCGGGACGCTGCGTGCCGGCGGCGAGGCGGGTGATCGAGATCGACGAGGTATTGCTGGCGAGGATCGCCTCCGGCTTCACGATGCGGTCGAGGTCGGCAAAGATGCGCAGCTTGAGGCCCACGTTCTCGGTCGCGGCCTCGATCACCAGGTCGCAATCGGCCAGCGCATCGAGCGTGGTCGCGGTCGCGATGCAGCCCATCGCCGCCGCCTTCTGCTCGACGCTCATCTTGTCTTTCTTGATCAGGCGCTCGAGGCTGGCGCCGATCGTGTCCAGCCCACGCGCGACCTGCGCCTCGCCAACGTCCATCATCATCACCTCGCGGCCCGCTACCGCGAAGGCCTGGGTAATGCCGTTGCCCATGGTGCCCGCACCCACCACTCCAATCTTGCCGATTGTCATCGTCCTCGCTCTCCATCCAGGTTACCGATTGCTCGGCGATCGTTCCGCGCGGGCGGCGCACAATGCGATCCGTACCCGTACGTATGGGCAAGGACTCTAGCCGATAAGCCGCTGCACGACCAGCAGCAAAAAGGCCGCCCTGAGGCGGCCCGCAGAACCCGGAAGACGCGAAGTCAACCACCCAGCCCCACTGGCGCCGGCGCCGTGTTGACGATGCGCGAGAACAACGCGGCGTATTCGCCTGCCGGGCCCTGCCAGGGATTGTCGTTGGCGAGGAAGGCTGCGTCGATCTCGGCCCAGTCCTCCTCGTTCAAGTGCGCCTTGGCGAGCGGAAGGATCTGCCCCTCCTCGGTGTTCATGTGATGCCACTCGTCCGTGATGTAGACGCCCAGCGCATCGCGGAACGCTGCAAAGCCCGCATCACCCTGTTGGCGATAGCCCTCGAGCGCCACACGCAACGTGGCAATCCGGCTCTCGCCGAGGCGGTGCTCCTCTTCCAGGGCCTCGATCACCGGCAGCGCCGCCGCACAGCGCCGGCGAAGCTTGGCGAACAGGTAGCGGTTCTCCTTGGGGTGATGGACCTTCTCCGGAACCTTGTCGATGTACTCGATCATCGATGCGAACAGATCGAAATCGGGCTTCAACCGCCCGGCTTCGATCTCGCCTGCGAGCGTGCGCATGCCGCTCAGCATGGCGGCCAGCGCGCGGTGCTCGTCGCGGATGACATCGAGGGATTTCATGCTCATGTTATTGACTCCTGCGTTCGGCAGCGTGGACTCAGACGCCCAGATGCTGCTGGATCAGTTCGGGGCGGGCGCGGATCTCCTCGCTCGTACCATCGAAAACGACATTGCCCTTGACCAGGATCATCGCCCGGTCACAGATGCTGGTGACCGCGCCGTGGTTCTTGTCCACGATCACGGTGGCGATGCCGGTCTTGCGGATCTCCTTGACGATGCGCCAGATCTCCATGGCGATCAGCGGCGCCAGGCCTTCGGTGGCCTCGTCGAGGATCAGCAGGTCGGGGTTGGTCATCAGCGCACGGCCGATGGTCAGCATCTGCTGCTCGCCGCCCGAGAGCTGCCAGCCGCCGTTGTTGATACGCTCCCCCAGGCGCGGGAAGGTCGCCATCACGCGGTCGAAGGTCCACTCGCGTCTGCCGTCGATGCCGGCGCGCGCCGACATCAGCAGGTTCTCGCGCACCGTCAGGCTCTTGAAGATGCCGCGGCCCTCGGGCACGTAGGCGATGCCCTGCTGCGCGGTCTGGTAGGTGCGCGCCTTGGTGTAGTCGTCGCCGCGCACCAGCACGCGACCATGACGCGGGCGCACAAGGCCGAGCATGCTCTTGATCAGCGTGGATTTGCCCATGCCGTTGCGGCCCATCAGCGCAATGCCTTCGCCTTCGCGGATGTGGAAGTCGAGGCCGTGCAGGATGTGGCTGGCGCCGTAGTAGGTATGAATTTCCTTGGCTTCGAGCAGCATGTTAGACATGGAAGCTGTCCTCCGTACCCAGATAGGCCTGCTGGACGGCCACGCTGGCCTTGATCTGCGCGGGCGGCCCGCACTCCAGCAACTGCCCGTTGACCATCACCGTGATCATGTCGGCGACCGCGAACACCGCGTCCATGTCGTGTTCCACGAGCAGGATGCCGCGCGTCTGGCGCAGGCGCTTGAGCACCTCGACCATGCTCGCCGACTCTTCCGACCCCATGCCGGCGAGCGGCTCGTCGAGCAGCAGCACCTGCGCGTCGGTGGCGAGCACCATGGCGATCTCGAGCTGGCGCTGTTCGCCGTGGCTGAGCACGCCCGACACCCAGTCGACGCGCTTGCCCAGGCCGGCCTCGTCGATGCAGGTACGCGCCTTCTCCAGCGCCCACTTCACCTCCATCGCCTTGCTGAAGATGCGCCACGGTTCCTGGCGACGAGACTGCGCGGCCAGGCGGACGTTCTCGAGCACGGAGAACTGAGGGAAGATGTTGGTGCGCTGGTAGCTGCGCCCGATGCCGACCTGCGAACGCTGCGCCGCAGTGAGCCCGGTGATGTCCTTGCCCATGAAGTGGATCTTGCCCTCGGACGGCGGCAGGTCACCCGACAGCATGTTGATGCAGGTCGACTTGCCCGCACCGTTGGGGCCGAGCAGCACGTGGATCATCTGGCGCTCGAGGGTCACGCTGATGTCCTGGTTCGCCACCAGGCCACCGAAGCGTCGTGTGAGCTTGTCGGCCTGGAGCAGCACTTCCTTGTTCTTCCCTTCACTCATTTTGCGTCACCTCCCTGCATGGCGCGCTTGATGCGGCCCGGAATTCCCGCCAGACCGCCCGGGAGGAAGAGCACGACGGCGACGATCACGCCCCCCATCAGCAGCTGCCAGTACTTGGTGATGTCGGCGAACACCTCGCGCATCATCTCGAAGGCGAAGGCACCGGCGATCACCCCCGCGAGGTTGCCCATGCCACCGAGGATCACCATCAGCAGCACGTTGCCCGACTCGTGCCACGACAGCAGCTCCGGGGTCACGAAGCCGAACAGCACCGCATACAGGAAGCCCGCGAGCCCGCCAAGGCCACCGGCCAGCGTGAAGGCACCGAGCTTGTAGCGAAAGGTGAAATAGCCGAGCGACTGCATCCGGTGTTCGTTGCTCTTGATGCCGACCAGCGCGCGGCCGAAAGGAGACTGCAACACGCGGGCGAGGAACAGATACACCAGGACCATGATCGCCAGGATGAAATAGAACATGTGGACCTCGTTGTTGAGGTCGAAGGGCTCCCAGCCGAAGATCGCGGCCGACGGCTTGTTGTTGAGGTACATGCCGTCCGAACCGCCACCCAGCGCCGTGTCATGGAAGATGAAGTAGGCCATCTGCGCGAAGGCCAGCGTCACCATGATGAAATAGATGCCCTTGGTGCGCAGCACGAACAGACCGATCACGAAGGCGGCGAGCGCGGCGAGACCGATCGATGCCGGCAGCACGTACCACAGGCTGGCCGCTTCGTACTGCGGGCTCAGGATCGCGACCGCGTAGGCCGCTATGCCGAAGTAGGCCGCGTGGCCGAAGCTGACCAGGCCGGTGAAGCCCACCAGCAGGTCGAGGCTCATCGCGAAGATCGCCATCACCAGGACCTTGCCGACGATCTCGATGTAGAACGACTCGCCCGACAGCGGCACACAGGCAAGGACCGCGATCGCGACCAGCTTGAGAATGAAAGAAGCTTGTGCGTTCATGGTCTTAGCCTTTCTTCAGGATGCCTTCAGGGCGCCACAGCAGGACCACCGCCATCACGACATACACGACGATGCCGGACAGTTCGGGGACGAGCACCTTGCCGAAGGTATCGGCGAAACCCACGATCAGCGCCGCCACCAGCGCGCCCCACACCGAGCCGATGCCACCGATGACGACGATCACGAACGAGATGATCAGGACATGGCTGCCCATGTTCGGGAACACCGAAGAGATCGGCGAGGCGAGCATGCCGGCGAGCGCGGCCAGGGCCACGCCGAGCGCGAACACGATGCGGTAGATCATGTTGATGTTGATGCCGAGCGACTCGACCATGGTGCGATCGTCGTTGCCGGCGCGGATCATCATGCCCAGGCGGGTGCGCTGGATGACGAAGTACAGCGCGATCGCGAGCACGATGCACACCGCCGAGATCGCCAGCCGATAGACCGGATAGCTCATCACTTCGGTGAGCTGGATCGACGCATCGAGGAAGGCCGGGATGGCCACGCCGTGCACATCGTCACCCACCAGCAGGCTGCGCAACTGCTCGAAGATCAGGATAAGACCGTAGGTCAGCAGCACCTGCTCGAGGTGGTCGCGCTTGTAGAGATGCGCGAACAGCGCCCATTCGAGGAAGGCGCCGAAGGCGAGCGCAAGCGGGATGCCGAGCACGATCGCCATCACCAGGCTGCCGGTGGCGCTGGTGAGCACGAAGGCGAGGTAGGCGCCGATCATGTAGAAGCTGCCGTGCGCCAGGTTGATGATGCCCATGATGCCGAACACCAGCGTCAGTCCGCTTGCCACCAGAAAGAGGAGCAAACCGTACTGCAGCGAGTTCAGCGTCTGGATCAGGAAGGTTGCAAAATCCATGACGTTTCCCCTCCTGGCAGGCGCGCGCCTGCCGGGATGAATTCGGGTTCAAAAGAGACGGGATGCAGGGCGCGCCCTGCCGGGCCGAGGGGCGACCCGCCGAGCCGCCCCTGGCGATGGGCTTAGAGCTTGCAGCCGCGCGCCGGGTCGGTGAGACCCTTGGAGACGATCTCGACCACCTGGTTCTCGCTGCCCTTGACCTCGCGCAGGTAGATGTCCTGCACCGGGTTGTGCGCCTTGGAGAGCGTGAAAGTGCCACGCGGGCTCTCGATCGTCGCCGACGCCATGCCCTTGATGACCTCTTCCTGCTTGGCGGGATCACCACCCGCGGCCTTGAGGCCGGCTTCGTACATCTGCGCCGCGTCGTAGCCCTGCACTGCATAAACGTCGGGCTGGGCCTTGTAGGTGGTCGCGTACTTGGTGCGGAAGGTCTTGTCCTTGGCGTTGTCGAGACCGTCAGCGTAGTGCAGCGTGGTCATCAGGCCTTCGCCGGCGCCGCCCATGGCGTCGAGGTTGCCGTCGGTCAGGAAGCCCGGGCCGTAGAGCGGGATGCTGCCCTTGAGGCCGGCAGCGGCGTAGTCGCTTACGAACTTGGCGGCACCAGCGCCAGCGAAGAACACGAACACCGCGTCAGGTTTGATCGAGGCGATCTCGGTCAGGAAGGGCTGGAACTCGACGTTCGGGAACGGCAGCGTCATCTCCTTCGCCACCTTGCCGCCGCCCTTCTCGAAGGATTCCTTGAAGCCCGCGACCGACTCCTCGCCGAAGGAGTACTTCCAGGTCAGGGTGACCACGTTCTTCACGCCCTTCTTGGCGAGCAGCTCGCCCATCGCGTACGACGGCTGCCAGGCCGAGAATGACGAGCGGAAAATGTACGGCGAGCACAGCGGGCCGGTGAGATCGTTGGCGCCGGCGTTGGGGATCACCATCAGTGTCTTGCTGTCGCGCGCGACCTTGGCCATCGCCAGCGCAACGCCCGAGTGCACGGTGCCGACGAGCAGGTCGACCTTGTCGCGCGAGATCAGCTTCTTGGCGTTCTCGGTCGCCTTGGCCGGATTGGACTCGTCATCCACGGTGAAATACTCGACCTCTCGACCACCCAGCTTGCCACCGTTCTCGGCGACGAACTGCTTGAAACCGTTGGTAATGGCGTTGCCGAGCGCGGCATAGGTGCCGGTATAGGGCAACATCAGGCCGATGCGGACCTTGTCTTCAGCGTAGGCAGATCCGAACCCCGCCGTCGCCAGGGCGGTGCCGAGAACGATATTGCGCACGAAATTGAGGGGCGTTTTCATTTGTCTCTTCCTTGGGGGTCTTGATGAATCAGCTTGTTGGGGCCGGCACGCTCTTGTCACTGCAGGCTTGTCACGGCCACGCTCGCGCCCGCCCGCCCACGGCGTGGGAGAGCAGGCGAACGTAGATTGTCAGAGTCCTGCGCGGCGCGCAGCCCGGTGGTCTGCGCCTCGCGCGACACCAAGCGGCGCCCCGTGCGGACGGGGCGCAGACGCTCAGGTCACCACCGACAGGAAGCGCTCGTTGAGTTTGCGGTCGTGATAGAAGATCGCCGGGCCCACCTGGTCGAAAGTCCAGGTAATTGGTGCGTGGTCCGGGTAGCTCTCGTAACCACCGGCAAAGGTCTCGAAGCGGTTGCCCGAGGGATCGAAGGCGTAGATCGTGGTGCCGCGGGTGATGCCGTGGCGGGTGGGGCCGATGTCGATCGGCACGCGGTTCATCGACATGATGTCGGCTGCACGCAGCACTTGCTCCCAGGTGCCGAGCAGGAACGACAGATGATGCAGCTTACCCGGTTCCGGATGGCAGACGAAGGCCAGGTCGTGAGCCTTGTGCGAGCACGAGATGAAGGTCGCCAGCAGGGCCTTGCCGTCTTCCATCAGGACCCGCTCGACGAGGTGGAAGCCGAGCACTTCAGTGAACAGCTTGAGGTTCTCTTCGAGGTTCGGGCCGTAGAGCAGGCAGTGGTCGAAGCGGTGCGGGCCGATTCCATGCTCGGCGGCGGGAATCCACGGATCGGGGTTGGTGTAGGGCTGACCGTTGCCGACGTCTGTCTTGTCGACGTAAAGCTCGAGAACATGGCCGGTCGGGATGGTGAAGCGCACGCGCTCGCCGGTCTCGAGCAGCTCGCCGGCGGGGATGCGCTCGGTGGCGACGCCATAAGCCTGCAGGTCCTTATCGAGTTGATCGAGCGTGGCCTTGTCCTTGACCTTGAAGCCGATCAGATCCATGCCTGCGCGGTCCGACTGGCGCAGCACCACGCTATTGTGGTCACGTTCATCCCAGGCCTTGAAGTACACCCTGCCCGACGCATCGCGACCGGTCTCGACCAGGCCGAGCACGTTCTTGTAAAACTCGACGCTCTCGTCGATGTCGAGCACGCGCAACTGGATGTGTCCGGGACGCATTACACCTGTTGTAGCCATTTCAGCTCCTCTCTGTCAGGAATCGACGGCGGCCGACGCTTTTCGGCTGCGCCGTATCCGAATCTCCGCCTTGTAAAGCAGGTCTGTCTGCCCCGCACAGCCGCACGACCGGCAGTCCAGCGCCCGCATTCTGTAACGCCCCAGACGGGACGTCGCTTGCATACCCCCACACCGATCAGGCGCAGACGTTCTTCTTCATCTTTCCGATTACCGAGAGCGTGATGTCGGTGCGCGGCTTCACCCGACAGGCGAGCACGATCGACTGCGCCTCCTCCTCGGCCGTCACGTAAGCACGACTCATCACGCGCTTGGCGTATTCGCCGCTGTGAATATGGACCTTGCAGACACCGCACCCACCGCCCCGGCATCCGACCGGGATGCCGCGCTTGCCCAGGCGCTCCATGCCTTCCAGCAGGCTCTCGTCGCTCCGGCAGCGATACACCTCGCCGGTATCGACGATCGTGACATTAACGTAAGGGGTGCTCATTCCATCTCCGCCGGGCCCTGCCTGCGCATGCCCGCCGCGTCTCCGTCTCGTTGTGATTGTTCAGCACGCAGAGCCGGGCACAACTCGGGATGCGCCACCGGCTCGGGCGTGGCATGCATCTTGGGGCCTGCCGGAAATTGGAAATATCCAGTTTGTGCACGAGCGCTATCCGCTTTCTGCAATCCCCGGCTCTGCACAAACCGGATAGCGATGATGCAGAAACTGGATATTGCCGCCGCCGTCAGCCCCATAGCATTCAGGTTCCGCATCACCCACCAACGGAGACTTCGGAGATGATCACGAAGGAATATCTGGATACGCTGATCCAGAAGGACAAGGAGAAAGGGCTGTTCCGCTGCAAGCGTGAGATGTTCACGAGCAAGGAACTGTTCGAGCTGGAGATGAAACACATCTTCGAGGGCAACTGGATCTACCTGGCACACGAAAGCCAGCTGCCCAAGGTGAATGACTACTACACGACCAAGATCGGCCGGCAGCCGGTGTTCATCACCCGCAACAAGGACAACAAGCTCAACTGCTTCATCAACGCCTGTGCCCACCGTGGCGCGACCCTGGCGCGCTTCCGCCACGGCAACAAGGCCACCTACACCTGCCCGTTTCACGGCTGGACCTTCAACAACTCGGGCAAGCTCCTGAAGATCAAGGATCCCACCGAGACGGGCTACCCCGACAGCTTCAACTGCGAGGGCTCGCACGACCTGAAGAAGATCGCGCGTTTCGAGTCCTACCGCGGCTTCCTGTTCGGCAGCCTGAATCCGGACGTGCAGTCGCTGGAGGACTACCTCGGCGAGTCGACCAAGATCATCGACATGATCGTCGACCAGTCGCCCGAGGGCCTGGAAGTGCTGCGCGGCGCCTCGACCTATGTGTACGAGGGCAACTGGAAGCTGCAGGCCGAGAACGGCGCCGACGGCTACCACGTCACCGCCACACACTGGAACTACGCCGCCACCCAGGCGCAGCGCAAGAGCCGGGACGCGGGCGACGACATCAAGGCGATGAGCGCCGGTGGCTGGGCCAAGAAGGGCGGCGGCTCGTACTCGTTCGAGAATGGTCACCTGCTGCTGTGGACGCGCTGGGACAACCCCGAAGACCGGCCGCTGATGGAAGAGCGCGACCGTCTGGTCAAGGAGTTCGGCGAAGCCAAGGCCGACTGGATGATCGGCAACTCGCGCAACCTGTGCCTGTACCCGAACGTGTACCTGATGGACCAGTTCAGCTCGCAGATCCGCGTGTTCCGTCCGCTCGACGTCAACCGTACCGAAGTCACCATCTACTGCATCGCGCCGAAGGGCGAGTCAGCCGAAGCGCGTGCGCGCCGCATCCGCCAGTACGAGGACTTTTTCAACGCCTCGGGCATGGCCACGCCTGACGACCTCGAAGAGTTCCGCGCCTGCCAGGAAGGCTTCATGGGCCAGTCGCTGGAGTGGAATGACATGTCGCGCGGTGCCGAGCACTGGGTCGAAGGCCCGGACGACGAAGCCGACAAGATCGACCTCAAGCCGATCCTCTCAGGCGTCAAGACCGAGGATGAAGGCCTTTACGTGGCGCAGCACAGCTACTGGCTCGAAGAGTTGAAGAAGGCAGTGGCGGCCGAAGCGGCTGCATCCTGAGAACACGGAGACCTAGAAAATGAGCCTTTCCTACGAAGACCTGTGTGCCTTTCTGTACCGTGAGGCGCGCTATCTGGACGAGCGCGACTGGGATAGCTGGCTGGCGATGTATGACGAGGCGTGCACCTTCTGGATGCCCGCCTGGGATGACGATGGCGAACTGACCGAAGACCCGCAGACCGAGATCTCGCTGATCTGGTACGGCCGCCGCGCCGGCCTGGAAGATCGGGTGTTCCGGATCCGCACCGAGCGCTCGAGCGCGACCATCCCGGATACCCGCACCAACCACCACATTGCAAACGTCGAAGTCGTCGAGCGCAGTGACAAGGAAATCAAGCTGCGCTTCAACTGGCACACGATGAGCGTGCGCTACAACCACACCGACCACTTCTGCGGCACCAACTTCTACACCCTGGACGTCTCGGGCGAGAAGCCGCTGATCAAGTTCAAGAAGGTCGTTCTCAAGACCGACTACATCCGTCACGTCATCGACGTCTATCACGTCTGAAACAACGAGGGCGGGGCGCACGCCGCTGGCGGCAAGCGCGACCCCGCCCCACACCCCGGAGGGATGCCATGACCTACAAGATCGCACTCAACTTCGAAGACGGGGTCACCCGCTTCATCGAATGCAACACGTCCGAAACGGTGGCCGATGCGGCCTACCGCCAGGGTGTCAATATCCCGATCGACTGCCGCGACGGCGCCTGCGGCGCCTGCAAGTGCAAGGCCGAATCGGGCAAGTACGAGCTCGGCTTCTACATAGACGACGCGATGAGCGAGGAAGAAGCCAAGCTTGGCTACGTCCTCACCTGCCAGATGCACCCGAAATCTGACTGCGTGGTGAATATCCCGGCGTCGTCCGAAGTCTGCAAGATCAAGCACGCCACCCTCACCGCCACGGTGGCCGAGGTACGGCAGCTCTCGCCGAGCACGCTGAGCCTGACCCTGCAGGGCGAAGGCATCTCCAAGCTTGCATTCCTGCCCGGCCAGTACGCCAACCTGGAAGTGCCTGGGACCGACCAGACCCGCGCCTACTCGTTCAGCTCGATGCCGGCCGAGGGCAAGGTGAGCTTCCTGATCCGCAACGTCCCCAACGGCCTGATGAGCGGCTACCTCACGGGTCGCGCGCAGCCGGGCGACACCATGAAGCTCGCCGGACCGATCGGTAGCTTTTACCTGCGTGATGTGGCACGTCCGGTGCTGATGCTTGCTGGCGGCACCGGCCTCGCCCCGTTCCTCGCCATGCTCGACAAGCTCGTCGCCGGCGGTGGTAGCGCACACCCGATCCACCTGATCTACGGCGTGAACACTGACGCGGACGTGGCGGAGCTCGCGCGCCTCGATGCCTTCAAGGCCGCGCTGCCCAATTTCAGCTACGACGTGTGCGTGGTCTCCGACGACAGCACCTGGCCGAAGAAGGGCTACGTCACCGCACACATCGAACCCGCCCACCTCAACGAAGGCGCGGTCGATATCTACCTGTGCGGCCCGCCGCCGATGGTCGAGGCGGTCGCCGCCGACCTGCGCGCGCGCAAGGTCGAGCCCGCCAGCTTCCACTACGAAAAGTTCGCCGCGAGCGTCTGACCCTCCCCCGACCCCGACAGGAGCATTCATGCCGAACCGATTCAAGAACAAGGTCGCCGTGATCACCGGCGCTGCGCAGGGCATCGGCAAGTGCGTCGCCGAGAAGATGGCCAAGGAAAAAGGCATCCTCGTGCTCGTCGACCGGTCAGAGATCGTTCACGAAGTAGCCGAGACACTGAAGAAGAAGACCGAGGTCCTCAGCTTGACCGCCGATCTCGAGAAGTTCGCCGACTGTCAGCGCGTGATGGAAAGGGCGGTGAAGAAGTTTGGCCGCATCGACATCCTGATCAACAACGTCGGCGGCACGATCTGGACGAAGCCTTTCGAGCACTACGCGGAAGACGAGATCGAGGCCGAAGTACGGCGCTCGCTGTTCCCGACCCTGTGGTGCTGCCGCGCCGCGCTGCCCTACATGCAGGAGCAGGGCAAGGGCTCGATCGTGAACGTCTCCTCGATCGCCACCCGCGGCGTCAATCGCGTGCCTTATGGCGCAGCCAAGGGCGGCGTCAATGCCCTGACCGCCTGTCTGGCGTTCGAGAACGCCGAGCGCGGCATCCGCATCAATGCCACCGCACCCGGTGCCACCGAAGCGCCACCGCGCCGTGTTCCGCGCAACACGTCCGAGCTGTCGGAGCAGGAAAAGCTCTGGTACAAGCAGATCTACACCCAGTCGATCGACAGCAGCCTGATGAAGCGCTATGGCACGCTCGCGGAACAAGCCGAGCCGATCCTTTTCCTCGCCTCCGATGACGCCGGTTACATCACCGGCAGCGTGCTGCCAGTAGGCGGTGGCGACCTCGGCTGACCGCGCCGCACTCGATCCGACTCCCTCCCCTCGCCCTCCGGGCGAAATTTCGGGCCGCCCCCGCAGCGATGCGTGGCGGCCTTTTTTTTGCCAACGCCACCCACCGCAAACAGGGCGAGCGCCCCTTGATCGCCGCGAGCCTTTTGCCGCGAGCCCCACGCCACCCGCCGGCCGAAGACGACTCCTCGCGCGACTACGACTGCGGTAGACCCGATGATGCGCGGGAAGACTTTCTAAACTAATCTGAGCATAGACAAAACTTCTTCTCTCCCATAAAATCGAGATTCCTGATTATCTCGATACACGTAGCTCGTAGCGCGATAGCAGCCAGGCAAGACGACAAGAATGCGGGCATCCAGGGCACGATGCAGCACGCGTGGGCCGGAGTGCCGATCACGGAGCGAGGGGCCAGAAATGCCGATGAGTTTTCTCAACGCCAGCAGCAGCATCTACGCTGCGGCGAACCCGTTCGAGGTGTCAGAGTACGTCAATCGGAACGTCGGCCTACACCGGCTTCGCCTGTCCGGGTCGACGCGCACCAGCGCCTCGCTACGCCACCGCAAGGCGGGCGCGCTCGATCTGTGCCGCTTGAGCTACGGCGCAGAGGCGCGCGTGCTTTCCGAGGGACTCGAAGACATCTACCACGTCCAGTTCATCCTGCGTGGACAGTGCCGCTATACCCTGCCGCGCTCGACGCTCGACCTTTCGGCCGGGCACTTCCTGATGATCAACCCCAACGAGCCGCTCGATCTCACCTACTCCGAGGACTGCGAGAAGTTCATCGTCAAGGTGCCGACCGCGATGGTCAACGAAGCCTGTGCGGAGCACCGCTGGTACGCTTTCGACGAGCGCATCCGCTTCCAGCAGATCCCCTACCGCTGCGAGGAACTCAGCAACTTCATGATGCTGGTGAATCTGCTGTGCGATGAAGCGGAATCCGGACAGACGACGCCGCAGATCCTGCAGCACTACAACCGGGTGGTGACGAGCAAGCTGATGACCATGCTCAAGCACAACGTCGACCTCGCCGCCCCCAGCCTGCATTCGGTCTGCTTCGAACGGCTCGCGCGTTACATCGACGAGAACATCAAGGCAGATCTGAGCGCCGAGCAGTTGTCGCGACACTCTCACCTCAGCCTGCGTTCGCTCTACCTGCTGTTCGAGAAGAACGTGAAGATGACGCCGAAGCAGTACATCCGGCAAAAGAAGCTCGAGAATGTCCACGCCACCCTGATCGATCCGGCACGGCCGGCACCGAACGTCACCGCAGTGGCGCTCGAATACGGCTTCACACACCTCGGGCGGTTCTCGGAACTCTATCGATCGACCTATGGCGTGCTGCCCTCGGAGTCGATGCGAAGCCGCCAGCGCGCCTGCGCCTGAACCGCGTCCCGGCACCACCTGCAACAAGCGGTGCCGGAACCACACCTCCGGCATGCACGCACCAAGCCCATGGTCCGGATGTGCGCCGTGTTGTCTGTCTGCCGCGTTGACGGAAAAAATCCACCGATCGGCATTGATCGGTGGATTTTTTGGTGGCGGAGTGGACGGGACTCGAACCCGCGACCCCCGGCGTGACAGGCCGGTATTCTAACCGACTGAACTACCACTCCGCACTGACCTGCACCGGCTTTCGCCGGCTTTGCCTCACAGCAACTCGGCTGCGCTGCCTTGTATGGCGTCCCCACGGGGATTCGAACCCCGGTTATCGCCGTGAAAGGGCGGTGTCCTAGGCCTCTAGACGATGGGGACTACAAGCCTATTACTAAATCCAACTTTTGGTGGAGGTAAGCGGGATCGAACCGCTGACCTCTTGCATGCCATGCAAGCGCT
>JBEOKH010000380.1:0-1783 GCA_040275625.1 Thauera sp.
GCCCGGCAAGCTGGGCGCCAACGCCCGGCCACGCGGTCAGCGGCCCGGCCCGACCCGCTGCGGGCAAGCGCGGACCGGACTGCGTGGGTGAAGCCCGGCGCGCAGATCCGGAACGCTCGTCAGGCGGAGCTATCGGGGCGAGAGAGGAGGCAAGCTCGGGCGCGGCCCGGGGGCGCTCCGCCCCGTCGTCGCACCTCACCCGTGACTCCTCACGCCTCAAGCCTGAAGGTGATCAGCCAAGCACCAGCACCAGGTCGGCCTCGACCAGCGCGCCGCGCGGCAGCTCACGCACGCCAACCGTGGCGCGCGCCGGATAGGGCTCGGCAAAACAGGACTTCATGATCTCGTTGACGACACTGAAGTTGGCGAGATCGGTGAGGTAGATGGTGATCTTGACCACGTCGGCAAAGGAGCCGCCCGCGGCCGCGGCAACCGCGGCGAGATTGTCGAACACACGGCGCGCTTGCGCCTCGACACCCTCGACCATCTCCATGGTGACGGGGTCGAGACCGATCTGCCCGGACAGGAAGACCTGGTTGCCGACCTTGACCGCCTGCGAATAGGGGCCGATGGCGGCGGGGGCGTTGGGGGTGGAAATGATCTGACGAGCCATGAGCGCTGCCTCCGCGGGGGTAAAGACGGCATTGTACCCGGGCCCGCCCGGAGGACGGTTCGTTGGCTTGCCTGAGGGCGGGGGCGGAACAAAGGCTCGCGGCTTTTGCCGCGCCTGCATGGTCTCGCGGACGCCGCAGTCCGCTGCAGGAGCCGCGAATCTCTCATGCGTTCAGGGCCGCTCAGCTCTTCGCGCGCAGGGTGATCTCGCAGTCGAGCTGCCCGATCACCTTCTGCAGGCCGACGCGCTCACCGGTGTTGATCACCACCGGGGCCATGAAGTTGGCACGCAGGCCGGTCGATGCCGGGCCCTCACCCTCGCCCTCGTCCTTGCGCACGATCACCACCACCGCGGCGTCCTCCGGCGCGCGCAGGCGCAGCAGCGCGACCTCGGCATCGGAGAGCGGGAACTCGAGATGCGCACCGAGGCGCTCCGGGGCGGTCACCGAGAACGCCACCTCCGGCTCGTCGACACTCTGCAGCAGGAACACGTGCGCCTCGGTTCCTTCCTCGTGCAGCAGCGTGAACCGCCGGCACTGCTCGAAACCGGGAAGGCCTGACGGGAACTCGATGATCTTGTCTTCGGCAATCTCGGCGCTACCGAACAACGGACTCTTGATCTGCATGGCACGCTCCTCACTCGACAGGGATATCTTCGCCGCGAACGCATGCCCGCGGCGTGATGGGCTTCACAGCCGAATAGTCGCACGCGCAAGCCTTTGCAGCCCGACCGCGATGCCGAAAGGCGGACCGAAAACCTGCGCCTTGCGCGGCGCCGGCATGCGCCCACGGCGCGGCGTCACGATGTCAGGACGGGGCGAAGCGCGCGCTCGCAGCGGTGCGTCAAGCGATCGCTGCGTGCTCCGCGTCCGCTCATCGGCCACGCTCGGGCGCGATCACCACTCCGGGACGCGCACCCGCAGCCTGCAAGGCCTTGCGCGCGCGCTCGGCCGCCGGGCGGTCGGCGAACGGCCCCAGCACCACGCGGCTCTGGATGCGTGCCGGCTGCCCCACCGCCGCAGCCTGCTCGTAAAGCTTGAGCGCATTGGCCGGATCGGCGAACACGCCAAGCTGCACCAGATAGCCAGCACCGACTGCAGCAGCGGCAGCCGGCGGAATGAGCACGCCTGGAGCGCGCGCGACCGTCGTCGGTGCGGCAGCCGCGCTGAGG
>JBEOKH010000381.1:0-2082 GCA_040275625.1 Thauera sp.
CGCGCCGGGCCGCGAGGATGCGCTGGTAGCCCGGGATGCCGCCGCAGTCCTCCGTCGGGCAGGCGCGCGCACCGTCGACCAGGACGGCCGGGGCGCGCTGCGGCGCGCTCGGCAGGCGCTGCTCGATCGTGATCCGGTGTAGCCAGCCGTCACCGAAATCGTACAGATAGCTGAAGCCCTTGTGCCGGTCGATCACCTGGCCGAGCCCGACTTCCTCGCCGGGCAGGACGACCTCGTCGAAGGTCGCGTCGAAATCAGGCGAGTTGCCGATACGGTAGTCCCCGACCGAGAACTCGTGCAGGTGCGCATTTTCCCAGCCCATCGCATTCTGGATCAGCAGGTGCAGGGCTTCGAAAGTCAGCGTGTTCTCCACCTCGAGGCGGCGCCAGATCGGCGGCTCGATGCCCTCCAGGGCGATGTGCAGGACCAGCCGGCGCGCCGGGTATTCGCCCGGGAGCGCGGCGAGCAGGGCGATCACCTCCTCGGTGCGCTCGTCGTCTCCGTCGATGCCGTCGTCCTCGTCGTCTTCCTCCCCCGCGTCCACGATCGCGTGCAGGGCTTCGATCATCGGCAGGTACTCCTTGCCTGGAGAACGGGCGAGAAGATCGGCGGCCCACAAGTTCGCGCGGCTGCGCGCTTCCTCCTTGCGCCCCTCGGCCATCAGCAGCAGCACCTCCAGGTGCGCGAAGGTCGGGTCCTGTGGGTCGAGGCGCTGCGCCGCGCGGAACGCCCGCCAGGCCCCGGGGAACTCGCCCCGGTCCGCAAGAATGGACGCCTCGCGCTGCAGGGCCAGGCTGCGCAGCCCGCGATCGGGCGCCTTCTTGAGGCGTTCGATCAGTGCGTCGCGGGCGTCCTCGCGGCCCTGCTGGGCGTAGGTGGCGATCAGCAGGCTCGCCGCCGGCGCGAAGCGTTCATCGAGCCTGGCCGGATTGGCGAAGAGCGGCTCGAGCAGGCCGGCGACCTCGTCGTAGCGTGCCTCGTCGAACCAGTGCTCGGCAATCTCGGCGAGGACCCGCGGTGGTGCGCCGCGCGCGACCAGCTCGCCCAGGCGCTCGGGCGGCAGATGCTCGAGCACGCGCGCCAGCATGTCGTCGGGCGGCTGGGTCAGCGCTGGCCTGTCGACGCCACCGCAGCACTGCTTGTATTTGCGCCCCGAGCCGCAGGGGCAGGGGGCGTTGCGTTCGGGGCAGGGCAGCTTGCGTGGGCGGAAGTGGTTCTCCGGGATCGGCGTCGTGTTCCACAGCTCGTAGGCCATGTGGGTCGCCAGGGCGCGGGCCGTCCGCGCCACGTCCTCCGCGCCGGCGTCGCCGACCTCGGCGAGCGGGCGCAGGGCCTGTTGCAGATGGGCGAGCAGGGCGGAGAAGTCGTTGCTCTCCAGGATCACGCCGACGCCGCTGTCGAAGGCGCGGGTCATCAGCTCGAGCGGATCGGCGTCGTGCGGGGTGGGCGTGTTGGTATCGCTCATGTCGTCTGGAAAGGGGCTGGGGTTGTCGGTCGGTTTGCCCGGGGCGGACTTTTCGGTACAGGCCGATTAAACCCGATTCCCGTGCCTCATGGCGCGCAGACCCCGAAGCCCGCGCCGGGTTCAATCGCAGGCTGTGGCCTTGCGCGCGCTAGAATTCCGCCCCATGCCGCTCACCCTCGCCGCCCCGGTTCATAGCGAACTGATCATCAAGAAGAGCCGCTTCATCGGCTGCGTGCAGCCGGCGGCCGATCGCGCCGGTGCCCAGAAGGTGGTGGCGGCGCTATGGGCGCAGCACCCCGGCGCGCGCCATGTGTGCTGGGCGCTGCTCGCCGGCGGGCAATCGGCGGCGGTGGATGACGGCGAGCCGAGCGGCACCGCCGGCCGGCCGATGCTCGACGTGCTGCGCCACCAGGATCTGGAGGGCGTGCTCGCCACCGTGGTGCGCTATTTCGGCGGGGTGAAGCTGGGTGCGGGCGGACTGGTGCGCGCCTATACCGACGCGGTGGCGCAGGCGCTGCTGCAGGCGGAGAAGGTGCCGATCGTGCGCCTGGCGACACTGCGCTGCGCGGTGCCGTATGCCCTGGAAGGCCTGCTGCGGCGCGAGCTCGACGCCGCCG
>JBEOKH010000382.1:0-21636 GCA_040275625.1 Thauera sp.
TGCGACATCTGCTCGAGCTTGTCGTAGGCGATCACGCAGACCTCGCTGTCCTCGAGGGCGACCGCGTTGCAGGTGTGCGCTTCGGTGCTGATGCCGTCCAGCCCGAGGATCTCGCCGGTCATCTGGAAGCCGGTCACCTGCTCGCGACCGTCTTCGAGCAGCACGTCGGTCTTGAACGAGCCCGCACGGATCGCATAGATTGCCTCGAAGGTGTCGCCCGCACGGTAGAGATTGTTTTGACGCTTGACCTTGCGTCGAGACCCCACGAGTTCGTCAAGCCGGCTCAATTCGGAGTTCGACATCCCGAAGGGCAGGCACAACTCGACGAGGTTGCACTGCGAACAGGCCGACTTGAGCCCATCCACGGTAATTGGCACGCTTGCCCTCATCTGCACGATAATCCTGCTTTCCTGACATTAGAGACGCCTGCGCTGGAGTGGCGGGATTGCTAATCACACCCGTTGACCCAAGTCAACCAACATTACGGAGGCTTCTGCCATTGTTCGGCAGACAGCCCGCCAGCAAGATCATGAAAAGCCAGACTGACCTCATCTTTGACCCGCAACTGATCCGCAAATTCGACATCAACGGGCCGCGTTACACTTCGTACCCGACGGCGGACCGCTTTGTCGAGGCCTTCAATGCAGAAGCCCTCCGTACTTGGCTTGCCAAGCGGGCAGTGGGCGGAGTGAGCAAACCACTCTCATTATACTTCCACATCCCGTTCTGCAACACGATCTGCTATTACTGCGCCTGCAACAAGATCATTACCAAGGATCATGGGCGTTCGGCCAAGTACCTGAAATATCTGGCAAAAGAAATTGAGATGCAGGCCGCCTGCCTGGGGGGCAGCCGCCAGGTCACCCAGCTCCACCTCGGCGGCGGCACGCCGACCTTCCTGTCGCACGACGAAATGCGCGAGCTGATGGCGGCGGTCCGCGAGCACTTCACGCTGGTACCCAATGGCGAGTACTCGATCGAGGTCGACCCGCGCAAGGTCGATTTCGAGACCGTCCAGTTGCTCGCCGAGCTCGGCTTCAACCGCATGAGCGTCGGCGTACAGGACTTCGCCGAGGACGTGCAGCAGGCGGTGAACCGCGTGCAGAGCTACGACGAGACCAAGCTCGTGATCGACGCCGCGCGCGCCACCGGCTTCAAGTCGGTGAGCATGGACCTGATCTACGGTTTGCCCAAGCAAAACGTGATCAGCTTCAACCGCACGCTCGAGCAGGTGCTGGCGATCTCGCCTGACCGCATCTCGCTTTACAGCTACGCTCACCTGCCAGGGCTGTTCAAGCCGCAGCGCCGCATCAGCAGCGGTGACATGCCTACCGCGGACACCAAGCTGCAGCTGCTGCAACTCGGCATCCGCCGCCTCACCGAGGCGGGCTACGTGTACATCGGCATGGATCACTTCGCCAAGCCCGACGACGAGCTCACCATCGCCCAGCGCCAGGGCCGCCTGCACCGCAACTTCCAGGGCTATTCGACCCACGCCGAGTGCGATCTGCTCGCCTTCGGTGTATCGGCGATCGGCAAGATCGGCCCGGTGTATGCGCAGAACGTGAAGACGCTCGACGAGTACTACGATGCGCTCGATCGCGACGAGCTGCCGGTGCTGCGCGGCATCGAGCTCACCGCCGACGATCTGCTGCGGCGGGCGATCATCCAGGCGCTGATGTGCCACTTCGAGCTGTCGATGCAGTCGATCGAGATCGCCTACCTGATCGATTTCCGCGAATACTTCGCCGAGGAGCTCGGCGAGCTCCGGGAAATGGAAAAGGCCGGGCTGGTCAAGATCGATGGCGACTGGATCAGCGTTCAGCCCGGCGGGCGGCTGCTGGTGCGCGGCATCGCGATGGTGTTCGACCGTTACCTGCGCGCCGACCGCGAACGCGCACGCTACTCGCGGGTCATCTGAAGGCCTGGCGCACGGTTTGCGCACTGCAGCGTAGAATGAGGGCCTCGCATCGTTCGCTGGGCTCTCGTTCTAAATGCCCGATACCGGTTACTTCGCCGTCTTCCTGATCGGCCTGCTCGGCGGCACGCACTGCGTGTCGATGTGCGGCGGCATTGTCGGCGCGCTCACCATGCAGGTGCAGACGCCCGGCAGCCGGCCGCAGTGGCCGCTGCATCTGGCCTACAACCTCGGCCGCATCACCACCTACACGCTGCTTGGCGGCGCGGTCGGGCTGCTCGGCTCGGTCGGCCTGCTCTACGAGGGCATGCTGCCCGTGCAGATGTCCTTGTATGTGCTCGCCAACCTGATGCTGGTCGCGCTCGGCCTCTACCTGACCGGCTTCACCCGCCTGCTCGCGCCGATCGAGCGTGCAGGACACGTCATCTGGCGGCTCATCCAGCCGGCGACGCGGCGCTTCCTGCCCGCGCGCTCGGTGAAGCAGGCGCTGCCGCTCGGGCTGCTTTGGGGCTTCATCCCCTGCGGACTCACCTACTCCATCCTTGTCACCGCACTCGTCACCGGCTCGGGTCCGCGCGGCGCGGGGCTGATGCTGGCCTTCGGGCTGGGCACACTGCCCAACCTGCTGCTGGCCGGCATGCTGTTCAAGCGCTTCCGCGACCTCGCCCGCAACCGCAAGGTGCGTCTGGTCTCGGGCCTGCTGGTGCTCGGTTTCGGTGTGTTCGGCCTGTATCACGCGCCCTCGCTCGGCGGCGACCTCTGGCGCGGCGTGCTGTGTGTGACCTGAGGGCGCGGGTCGGCGCCCGTTTCATCGATGAGGAGCGACGCATGAACGAAGTGACGATCAAGGTCGAAGGCATGAGCTGCGGCGGCTGCGTGAAGAACGTGACCGGCGTGCTGCAGGCGCTGGCCGGCGTTGAAGACGTGCAGGTCTCGCTGGAGAAGGCCGTGGCGACGGTGCGCCACGATCCGGCCAAGGTCTCGGTCGAGGCCTTGCGTGCCGCGGTCGAGGACGCCGGTTTCGATTCACCGGCCTGATCCGCCTGATCGACCGGGGACGCTGCCGCAGTGCAAGACGTTGTGGTTTCCCCCTATAATCCGCGCACGATTTTTCCACGGGAGGGATGTATGGGATTCGAACAGGTCAGCGCCGGCAAGGACGTGCCGAACGACATCAACGTCATCATCGAGATCTCCGCGCAGGGTGATCCGATCAAGTTCGAGGTGGACAAGGACAGCGGCGCCGTGTTCGTCGACCGCTTCATGGGTACCTCGATGCGCTACCCGCTGAACTACGGCTACGTGCCGCACACCGTCGCTGGCGACGGTGATCCGGTGGACGTGCTGGTCGTCACTCCCTTCCCGCTGCAGCCGGGCGTGGTGATCCGCTGCCGTCCGGTCGGTGTGCTCAAGATGGAGGACGACGGCGGCGTGGACGCCAAGGTTGTCGCAGTACCGGTGTCCAAGCTGACCCCGCTGTACGACAAGGTGCAGACCACCGACGATCTGCCCGAGCTGCTGATGAAGCAGACGGTGCACTTCTTCGAGCACTACAAGGACCTCGAGCCCGGCAAGTGGGTCAAGGTCCTGGGCTGGGGCACGGTCGAGGACGCCAAGGCCGAGATCGTGAACGGCCTGGCCGCAGCGAAGAAGTAAACCCGGGAGCGCCGCTTTCCGGATGATTCGGGGCCCACGCTTGCGTGGGCCCCGGTCGTTTACGGCGATGGCGGGACGGTGCTGACGGCGTTGGCAGCGCCTTGTCTGACATGGTGGCAGCGGTGGCACCTGTCGTGGATTCGGGGGCGGGGGTTCGCGGCTTCCGCCGCTCCTACATGAAGCGCCAGCCTGCGGGGACAGGGGCGCGTCACCGACCGGGTGCGATGGCCCATGCAGGAGCGCCGGAAGGCGCGATCGGCCGCAGGCCAATCGGAAAGGCCGAGACGGGCGCCACGCCCCTGGCATCGCGCTTGCTTGTGTCATCATGACGCCGCGTCCTCGCTGGATGCGCACGAACGACAGGAAGGAGAACCCATGCTCGCGCTGCTGATGAAGATCAACCAGAACCTGATCTTCGCCATTCCGGTGGCGATGGTGCTCGGCTTCGGCTTTGGGCTGGTGGCGCCGATCGGTGGGCTGAAATCGCTGATCGTGCCGCTCACCTTCCTGATGGTCTACCCGATGATGGTCAACCTGAAGCTCTCCAGGGTCCTCGAAGGCGGCGACCTCAAGGCGCAGGCGCTCGCGCAGGCGATCAACTTCGCGCTCGTTCCCTTCGTCGCCTATGGCCTCGGCAAGACCTTCTTTCCCGAACAGCCTGCTTACGCGCTCGGGCTGCTGCTCGCCGCGCTGCTGCCCACCAGCGGCATGACGATCTCGTGGACCGGCTTCGCCAAGGGCAACGTGGGTGCGGCGGTGAAGATGACCGTGCTCGGCCTCATCCTCGGTTCGCTCGCCACCCCCTTGTACGTGCGCTGGCTGATGGGCGCCGAGGTGCCGGTGGACATGGGCGCGATCTTCATGCAGATCGTGGTGATCGTGTTCCTGCCCATGGTAGCGGGGCATTTCACCCAGAAATGGCTGGTGGCTCGCCATGGTCAGGCGGAATACCAGAAGGTGTGGGGCCCGTGCTTTCCTCCGTTCTCCACCCTCGGCGTGCTCGGCATCGTCTTCGTGGCGCTCGCGCTCAAGGCGAAGGATCTCGTCGCGCAGCCCGGCGAGCTGGCCGTGGTGCTGGTGCCGCTCATCTGCCTGTACGCGATCAACTATCTGGTGAGCACCCTGGTGGCGCGCACCTTGCTGCCGCGCGGTGATGCGATCGCGTTGGTGTATGGCACGGTGATGCGCAACCTGTCGATCGCGCTCGCGCTGGCGATGAACGTGTTCGGCGCGGCGAGTTCGGGTGCGGCGCTGGTGATTGCGCTCGCCTACATCCTGCAGGTGCAGTCGGCGGCGTGGTACGTCCGCCTCACCGAGCGCATCTTCGGCCCCGTTCCGCCGGCGCGGCCGGGGGCCTGAGCTTCGTCGCCCGCAGGCGCTCGCGGACGGGCGCTGCGCGGATCGATGCGGTCAGGCCGGGGTCCGGCCCGGGCGCCGTTCAGGTTCCGTGGGGTGGCAGGCCTTCGAGCTGGCGGCGAAACAGGTCGGCGAGCTTTCTTGCGGCGCTGCCCAGCGGCACGCCGCGCAGGGTCAGCAGGCCGAGCGGCATCGTGGGCGGCAGGGGCTGCAGCGGCAATGGGCGCAGACCGACGCCGACCTGCGGATCGGTCACCAGTACCCGCGGCCCGTAGCCGATCAGGTCGTTGCGGCGCACCAGGTCGAGGATCAGGTAGGGCGAGGAGCAGTGCAGGATGCGACTGGGCGCCCTGAAGCCCTGCGAGCGCAGCCAATCGACCAGGTTCATGCTCTGGCTGCCGGCGGAGAGGTTGAGCACCCACTCGGCGTCCGCGACCCGGTTCCAGTCCTGCTCGTCTGCCAGCGGATGGGTGGTTCGCACCATCGGCACAGCATCGATGTCGGCCAGGGGCTCGAACTCGATCTCGTAGGGTAGATCCTGCGGCGAGGCGAGCGCGATCGCGAAATCGATCTTGCCCTCGATCAGCCCGGGCAGCGCCTGCACCAGCAGGCCTTCGTGGAAGGTCAGCTCGGCCTCGGGCTGCGCCTTGCGAAACGCCCTCAGCACGGCCGGCAGCACGGTCGCGGTCAGCAGCGGGGTGATCGCCGCCTTCACGTGCGCGCCCGCACCGCCGCGCATCTGGCGGATCTCCGCGCGCGCCTTGTCGATCGTCGCCAGCACCAGGCGCGCGCGAATCAGCAGCGCGTTGCCCTCCGGCGTGAAGCCGATGCCCTTGTAGCTGCGTTGCAGCAACTCCGCGCCGACGTCCTCCTCAAGCTCGCGCAGCGCCTTGGTCAAGGCGCTCTGGCTCAGGTTCATTGCACGGGCGGCGGCCCGGATCGAGCCGCTGTCGGCGACCTGCACGAGGGCCTTTAGCTGGTGGTCCTTCATGGTTCTGGTGACCTCTTCAGGTTGTCATCCACGAAAAAATATCGCCTTACGGTGTTCGCATCAAGTTCCTATTATCCGTACATGAACTAATTCTATTGGTGAGCCAGATGACGACCCGAGATGCAGTCGCGATCGAGATCGATGCCGAGCAGATGAAGGTGTGGCGCCATGCCATCCACCGCAACCCGGAGCTGGGCTTCGAGGAGCACGCCACCAGCGCGCTCGTCGCCGAGCAGCTTCGCGCCTGGGGCTACGAGGTGCACACCGGCATCGCCGTCACCGGCGTCGTCGGCGTGCTGCGCTGGGGCATGGGCGAAGGCCGGTGCATCGGCCTGCGCGCCGACATGGACGCCATCCCGGTGCAGGAGATGACCGGGCTGCCGTGGGCGAGCGTCAACCCCGGCAAGATGCACGGCTGCGGTCACGACGGCCACACCGCCATGCTGCTCGGCGCGGCGCGGGCGCTCGCCACGCGTGCAAGCAACGGGGAGCTGTCGGGCAACGGCACCCTGGTGCTGATCTTCCAGCCCGCCGAAGAGCTCGGCGGCGGTGGCGGCGCGCGGCGCATGCTCGAAGAAGGGCTCTTCGAGCGCTTCCCCTGCGATGCGATCTTCGGCATGCACAACTTCCCCGGCATCCCGGTCGGTCAGGTCCATGTGCGCCCGGGCGCCTTCATGGCCTCGTCCGACAAGGTGCTGATCCGCTTCATCGGCCGCGGCGGGCATGGCGGCATGCCGCACATGGCGGTGGACCCCACCCTGCCGGCGGCGGCGACCGTGCTCGGGCTGCAATCCATCGTCGGCCGCAACGTCAATCCCAACCTCGCCGCGGTGATCAGCGTCGGCCGCCTCGCCGCGGGCGCCGCCTACAACGTCATCGCCGAATCCGCCGAGCTCGAGCTGAGCGTGCGCACCCTCGACCCCGAGGTCCGCGACCTGGTCGAGCGCCGCATCCGCGAGCTCGCCGACAACCAGGCGCGCGCCTACGGCTGCAGCACCGAGATCCGCTACGAGCGCGGCTACCCGGTGCTGGTCAACGCAGCCGAACCGACCGCCTTCGCGGCCGAGGTGGCGCGCAAGACCTTCGGCGCCGACAACGTCGTCGCCAACGCCCAGCCGCTCACCGGCAGCGAGGACTTCGCCTTCCTGCTCGAGCAGGTGCCGGGCTGCTACCTGCTGGTCGGCAACGGCGACAACGGCCACGCCGAGGGCAGGTGGTCGGGCGAGTGCATGGTTCATAACCCGCATTACGATTTCAACGATGCCTGCCTCGCGGTGGGCGCCCGGCTGTGGGTCGGCCTGGTCGAGCAGTACTTCCATAACTAAACCCCTTAAGGAGACATCATGAAACTCAGCAAACTTCTGGCCACCCTGTCCGCCGGCTTCGTCCTCGCCACCGGCGCCGGCCTGCCGGTCGCGCAAGCCGCCACCACCCTGACCATGTCGAGCTGGGTGTCGCCCACCCACTTCCTGACGCCCGAGGTCTTCCAGCCCTGGATCGAAGACGTCAAGCGCGTCACCGAAGGCCGCGTCGACGTCCGCATCCTGCCCAAGCCGGTCGGCGGCCCCGCCCAGCACTGGGAGCTGGCGCGCAAGGGCATCGCCGACATCACCTGGGGCAACTTCACCTACGAGCCCGATCGCTTCAAGGCGCTGTGGTTCTCGGAGATGCCCTTCATCGGCACCAACGCCGAGGCGTCCTCGGTGGCGCTGTGGGAGACCTACGAGAAATACCTCGCCGGCAAGCCGGCCTTCGAGGGCGTGGTCATGCTCGGCGTCGGCCTCTTCGGCGGCGGCCAGATCCACCACGGCAGCAAGGCGATCGTCGAGCCCGACGACCTCAAGAACCAGAAGGTGCGCATGGGCGGCCCGATCCAGAAGCGCCTGCTCGAGGACCTGGGCGCGGTGGCGGTCGCCGGCCCCGGCCCGAAGGCCTACGAGCTGCTCGAGAGCGGTGTGGTCGATGCCTCGCTGCACACCATCGAGTCGGTCATCAACTTCCGCGTCGAGGACAAGCTCAAGCACCACACCATCGTCCCCGGCGGCTTCTACGACGCCAGCTTCTTCATCGCCATCAACGAGGGCAAGTGGAACAAGCTCTCCGAGGCCGACCGCAAGGCGATCATGAGCGTGTCGGGCGAGAAGCTGTCGCGCCTGTGGGGCCAGCGCTTCGATGCGCAGAACAAGGCGGGCGAGGCCAAGCTGCGTGGCGAGGGCCACAACTTCAGCGAGCCCTCGAAGGCGCTGTTCGAGCGCATCGGCGCGGTGCGCCAGCGCATGCTCGCCGACTGGGCGGCCGAAGGCCCGAGCTACGGGGTCGACAAGCCGATGGAGATGCTCGAGTTCTTCGAGCAGCGCTACAAGGCCCGCGCCGGCAAGTGATTGCCGCTTGATCCCGGAGGTGGCCGGCCCCGGCTGGCCACGCCCACATGGAGACATACATGGACGCGAATCTGTCCCGCATCCGCAAGGTCGTCGAGTCGCTGCTCATCCTGACCCTGTCGGGCATGGTGCTGCTCACCTTCATCGACGTCATCGGCCGCCGCCTGTTCGGTGCGCCGCTCTACGGCGCCCATGACGCCACCGAGCACCTGATGGCGATCATGGTGTTCTGCGGCCTGCCGCTGCTCACCGCCGCCCGCGGTCACCTCACCGTCGACCTGTTCGACAAGTGGCTGCTGCGGCCGGGCTGGGCGTGGTGGCACCGGCTGGTGTCCGCGCTGGTGGCGGCGGTGCTGCTGCTGATCGCGTACGAGTTCTACAACTCGGCCATCGAGGCGGGCCAGATCCAGGAGATCAGCCAGTCGCTGTCGATCCCGCGCGCTGGCATGTATGCCTTCATCGCGTTCGCCTCGCTGCTGTCGGCGCTGGCTGCGCTGCTGGGCTGCTTCGGCGCCCAGCCCTCCCATCCCCACGCCACCGAGGAGCATGCCAAATGACCGCCGGACTTCTTTCCCTGCTGGCCGTGCTGGTGCTGGCCTTCCTGCGCGTGCCGCTGGCCTTCGCGCTGCTGTCGGTGTCGCTCGGCGGTATCGGTGTCGTCATGGGCTGGGACGTCGCGCGCTCGCTGGTGCCGCTGACGATCTCGGAGGCGGTGTTCTCCTACGAGCTCGCCGTTGTGCCGATGTTCATCCTGATGGGCAACATTCTCGCCCGCACCGGCATCTCGGACGATCTCTTCAGCGCCTCCAACGCCTTCCTCGGCCCGATCCGTGGCGGCCTGGCGCTGTCGACCATGGTCACCTGTGCCGGCTTCAGCGCGGTGTGCGGTTCCAGCCTGGCGACCGCGGCCACGATGTCGAAGGTCGCCTACCCGAGCATGAAGCGCTACGGCTACTCGGATTCGCTGGCCGCGGCCACCATCGCCGCCGGGGGCACGCTCGGCATCCTGATCCCGCCCTCGATCATCCTGATGATCTACGGCATCCTCACCCAGACCAACATCGGCCACCTGTTCGTCGCCGGCGTGGTGCCGGGCCTGCTCGGCCTGCTGATGTACCTGCTGGTGATCTACGCGATCGCCCGCATCAGCCCGAAGGACGCCCCGCGTGGTGAGCGAACCACCATGGCCCAGAAGCTGCAATCGCTGCGCGGCGTGTGGCCCTTCACGCTGCTGTTCGTGCTCATCATCGGCGGCCTGTACGGCAAGCTCTTCACCGCCACCGAGGCGGCGGGCATGGGTGCCGGCCTGGCGCTGATCCTCGCCCTGGTGCAGCGGCGCATGAGCTGGCAGGACTTCCGCCACATCTTCATCGAGACCGCGACCACCTCGGTGATGCTGTATGCCGTGCTGTTCGGCGCGCTGCTGTTTGCCAAGCTGATCTCGTTCTCGGGGCTGGGCGAGGGCATCCTCGAGCTCTTCAACCAGGCGGGCCTCGGCCCCTGGGGGACGATCGTCGCGATCCTGGTGGTGTTCCTGGTGCTGGGCTGCGTGATGGATTCGCTCGCCATCATCCTGATCTGCGTGCCGCTGTTCGTGCCCATCCTGCTCGCGCACGGCTTCGACCTGGTGTGGTTCGGCATCATCGTCGTGGTGGTCACCGAGATCGCGCTGATCACGCCGCCGATCGGCATGAACGTGTTCGTGCTCAAGGCCACGCTGCCGCACGTCCGCCTCGGTGCGATCTTCCGTGGCCTCACGCCCTTCATCGCCATCGACCTGCTGCGCCTGGCGCTGCTGGTGATCTTCCCCTCGATCTCGCTGGCGCTGGTGGCGTTCATGAAGTAGCGTGAAAACGGGTGTGACGGAGGCTTCAGGGCTCCGTCACACCTGCGGCTTTCGATCGTTCCCGGCCTTCCATCCCACCATCCCGGACAGAGAACCCAAAATGAAAATTTCCAGGCACGCACCCGCGATCCTCCGTCTTGCCGCCGCCCTCGCCCTGTTCGGCCAGGGTCTTGCCGTGTCTGCGCAGGGGGTCGACGACGCCACCCTGCAGGCGCTCGGCAGCCGCGTCGATGCCCTCCAGCCGCGCATGGTGGAGTGGCGGCGCGACATTCATCAGAACCCCGAACTGTCCGGCCAGGAGGTGCGCACCGCTGCGCTGGTAGCCGATCACCTGCGCAAGCTCGGCATGGACGTGCGCACTGGCGTTGGCGGGCACGGGGTCGTCGGCGTGCTCAAGGGCGGGCAGCCGGGCAAGGTCGTCGCCCTGCGCGCCGACATGGATGCGCTGCCGGTGGCCGAGGTCACCGGTCTGCCGTTCGCATCCAAGGTCACGCAGATGAACATGAGTGTCGACTCGCCGGTCATGCACGCCTGCGGCCACGACGGCCACACCGCGATGCTGATGGCGGTGGCCGAGGTGCTGGCGGGCATGCGCGAGCAGATCCCGGGCACGGTGAAGTTCGTCTTCCAGCCCTCGGAAGAAGGGCTCTCGTCGCCGCCGCAGCCGGGCAGGAGCTGGGGCGCCAAGGCCATGGTCGAGGACGGCGTGCTCGACAACCCGCGCCCGGACGTGGCCTTCGCCCTGCACATCATCCCCAACATGCCCTCGGGCATGATTGGCTACCGTAGCGGCCCGCAGTTCGCCAGCGGCGACACCGTGCGCATCAAGATCAAGGGCAAGCAGACCCACGGCGGCTTCCCGTGGAACGGGGTGGATCCGATCGTGGTCTCGGCCCAGGTGGTGACCGCGCTGCAGACCATCGTCAGCCGCCAGCTCAACATCAGCAAGGAGCCGGCGGTGCTGTCGATCGGCCAGATCAACGGCGGTAACCGCGAGAACATCGTCCCCGAGTCGGTGGAGATGGTCGGCACCCTGCGCGCCTTCGACGAGGCCATGCGCGCCGACGCCAAGGAGCGCATCTCGCGCACCGCCGAGTCGATCGCGGCGGCGAGCGGCGCCACCGCCGAGGTCAGCTTCGGCCCGTCGGCCTATCCGGTCACGACCAACCCCGAGGCGCTCACCGAGATGATGGCGCCGGTGCTGAAGAAGGTCAGCGGGGGCAAGGCGATGCAGACCTCGCGCTTGATGGCGTCGGAGGATTTCTCCGAGTTCCAGAAGGTGGTGCCCGGCATGTACATCATCCTGGGCGCCGCCCCGGAGGGTAAGACGCCCGCGACCGCGGCGCCGAACCACAACCCCGCCTTCGACTTCGACGAGGCAGCGATGCCGGCCGGCGCAAAGGCGCTCGCGGCGATGACGCTCGAGTTCATGGCGAAGCCGTAGGCGCGGATCGCCGGCATCGTCTGGGCTGGTATCGCGCCTGCGGATTTCGCCTATCGGTTGCTGCGGATTGCCGGACGCCCGTGGCGCCGGCATCATCGGCTCCGCACTGTGATGCGCCGCCGGCCCCTTGGCGGCGACCTTTCAGCCGCGGCCCCCGGCAGGGGTGCCGCGGCGTTGTCCTTTTGGAGGACCGATGCCTACATCCGGCTCGCCACGTCTCGCGCTGTTGGCGCTCGCCCTGCTCGCGCTGGTCTGGGGTTACAACTGGGTGGTGATGAAGCAGGTCATCCAGTACGTCGATCCCTTCGACTTCTCCGCGATCCGCACCTTGCTCGGCGCCGCCTCGCTGTTCCTCGTGCTGCTCGTGCTGCGTCGTCCGCTGGTTGTGGTGGCCGTGAGGCAGGTCGCGCTGCTCGGCGTGCTGCAGACCGCCGCCTTCACCGCGCTGATCCAGTGGGCGCTGGTCGCAGGTGGCGCCGGCAAGACCGCGGTGCTGGTGTATACGATGCCGTTCTGGATGATCCCGATGGCGTGGTGGTGGCTCGGCGAGCGCGTGCGCGGCCTGCAGTGGGTCGCGATCGCGCTCGCCGGTAGCGGCCTGGTGCTGGTGCTGGAGCCGTGGGCGATGGGCGGCAGCGTATTCAGCAACCTGCTCGCGGTGGCCGGCGGGGTGACGTGGGCGGCGGCGTCGATCGTCGCCAAGCGCATGCGCCGCGACCACGACTTCGACCTGCTCGCGCTCACCGCCTGGCAGATGCTGTTCGGGGCGGTCGCGCTGTGTGGGGTCGCACTGCTCCATCCGTCGCGCGCGATCGACCCCACGCCCTACTTCTGGGGCGCGCTGCTCTTCAACGCGGTGTTCGCCACCGGGCTCGCGTGGCTGCTGTGGCTGTACGTGCTGCAGCGCCTGTCCACCGGCGTCGCCGGCCTGTCTTCGCTCGGCGTGCCCATGGTGGGCGCGCTCGCGGGCTGGATCGAGCTCGGCGAGCGCCCCACGCCGACCGAGTTCGCCGGCATGGCGCTGATCGTCGGCGCGCTGACGCTGGTCAGCCTGTGGGCGCTGTGGCAGGCGCGCCGCGCGCCAACTAACCGGCCAGGCTGAGGATCAGGTCGGGGATCTGCGGCAGCGGCGCCACCCGATCGACCCCGCCCAGGCGGATCGCCTCCTTGGGCATGCCGAACACCACGCAGGTGGACTCGTCCTCGGCCACTGTGCTCGCGCCGGCGTCGTGCATCTCCTTGAGGCCGCGCGCGCCGTCGTCGCCCATGCCGGTCATGATCACGCCGACGGCGTTCTTGCCGGCGAACTTCGCACACGAGCGGAAGAGCACGTCCACCGAAGGGCGATGGCGGTTGATCAGCGGGCCGTCGCGCACCTCGACCTTGTACTGGGCACCGCTGCGCGCCAGCATCATGTGGCGCCCGCCCGGCGCGATCAGCGCGCGCCCTGGCATCACCCGATCACCGTCCTTCGCCTCGCGCACGTCGATCCTGCACAGGCTGTCGAGACGCTCGGCAAACATCGCCGTGAAGCGCTCCGGCATGTGCTGGACGATCACGATGCCAGGGCTGGTCGCGGGCAGGCGGGTGAGCACCGCCTCGAGCGCCTGGGTACCACCGGTCGAGGTGCCGATCGCGACGATGCGCTCAGTCGTGCGGACCATGCTCGCGCCGCTGCCGAGTCCGGCGGGGAGCATCGCGTCGGCGTCGAGCCGCGGACGTGGTGCGAGCGGCGCGGCGCTGCGCGCACCGAGGCGGGCCATGTTGGCGCGTGCCGCCGAGCGCACGGCCTGGACCACGTCGTTGGTGCTGTCCTCGAGAAACTGTTTCACGCCCATCTTCGGCTTGGTGATGATCGTGAAGGCGCCCGAAGACAGCGCCTGCAGGGTCGCCGCCGCGCCCGACTCGGCGAGCGAGGAGCAGATCACCACCGGGGTCGGCCGCTCGGTCATGATCTTCTTCAGGAAGGTCAGCCCGTCCATGCGCGGCATCTCGATGTCGAGCACGATCACGTCGGGCCACTGGCGTTGCATGTGGCTGATTGCGAACACCGGGTCGGATGCGGCGCCGATCACCTCGATGTCGGGCTCGCGCTCGAGCAGGGTGCGCACGGTCTGGCGCACCACCGCCGAGTCGTCGACGATCATGACCTTGATCCGGGTGCTCATCGCAGCCCCTCCCGCGCCATGGGCGCCCGGTTACGCGCCACCGCGGCGTGCAGTGCGGAAGACTTCGCGTCATGGCAGGGCGGGCGGCAGTAGAGCGTTGGCCGGACCGCGCGCAAGGCTTCGGTGATGCCGCTCAGGGTCTCCGAATGGCCGACGATGAACGCGCCCTCCTCGTGCAGGTGCGGCAGCATGTTCTCGACCACCTTGCGCTTGGTTTCGTTATCGAAGTAGATCATCACGTTACGCAGGAAGATCACGTCGAACTGACCGAGTCCGCGGGTTTCCTGTGCGATCAGGTTGATCTGGCGAAAGCTCACCCGCTCGCGCAGCTTCGGGCTGACGAGGAAATTGCCGTCCTGAGCGCGCACCCCCTTGAGGCAGTATTTCTTCATCAGCTCGGGCGGTATGCCGCGACCGCGCTCCATTGGATAGAGCCCCGCCTGCGCGCGCTCGAGCACGGTGAGGCTGATGTCGGAGGCGATCACCTCCCAGTCGGCGGACTGGCCGAGGGTCTCGGCCAGCACCATGGCGATCGTGTACGGCTCCTCACCGCTCGACGATGCCCCGCTCCACACCCGAAAGGGACGCCCGCGGCGCAGGGCGGCGAAGTCGCGCAGAAAGTCGAAGTGCGCCGGCTCACGGAAGAAGTAGGTCTCGTTGGTGGTCAGCAGGTCGACCATCAGCTGCAGCTCCTCGGCGTGGCCGCCACCGGTGACCAGCTTGTAATAGGCGCTGAAACTGTCCAGCCCGTAGTGGCGCAGGCGGCGCGAAAGGCGGCCGGTGAGTAGCGGCTTCTTGCTGTCGGCCATGTTGATGCCAGCCAGCCGGTAGATCAGGGCTCGAAAGAGCTTGAATTCCTGGTCGGTGACGCCTTGCGGATCCATCGTTGGGACAGCCTCCTGGTTCAGAACAGCTCGACGTTGGATTTGGGCGGCGGCTTGCGCAGCGATTCGGCGTAAGCGAACTCAGCGCGCGCGACCTCCTGCGCGTTCGCCATGGTCGTGGTCATGCGCCTGCAGTATGCGTCGCCAGTGGTCGGTACCAGGAGCACCTTGCGTGAGCAGGCGCCGAGGAAGTCCGAGGCGACCAGCTCGATGCCCTCGCGGGCGAGCCAGTCGCGGGTGAACTCGGCGTTACGCTTGCCGATGCCCGAGGCCGCAATGCCGCTGATGATCGTACCACCGCCGAAGGCCTTGGCCTTGAGCCGGTGGCGCGCCCCGCCACGCGCGAGGATACCGTTGAGCAGCACCTCCATCGCGTAGTCGCCCGATAGCAGGGAGTCGACGTCCACCCCGCCTTCGCGCTTGCGCATGTTGGGCAGCATGAAGTGGTTCATGCCGCCGACACCGACGGCAGGGTCGTACAGGCAGACTGCGACGCAGGAGCCGAGCAGGGTGCAGATCGGTCGTTGCATGTCGACCGCCCACTCACCGGGCGCGATGCTTGTCGCCCGGCGTTCGATCTCCTGCGGTGACATTTTGTGCCAGTCGATCACGATGTCGGCATCCTGTTTGCGCGTGCTTGCGGCGCGCTCAGTAACGCGCGCCGCGAGCAGCCGGCTTGCCGTCGAGGGTAAAGAACGCCATCAGCTCCTGCAGTTGCCCGGCCTGGCCGCCGAGCTCCTCGGCGGTGGCGGCGAGCTCTTCGGAGGCGGAGGCGTTCTGCTGGGTGGCCTTGTTCAACTGCCCCATGGCGTTGTTGATCTGGCCCACGCCCGCGGTCTGCTCCTGGCTGGCGGAGGCGATCTCCTGCACCAGGTCGGAGGTCTTGTTGATCGAGGGCACCATCTCGTCGAGCAGCTTGCCGGCGCGCTCGGCCAGGTGCACGGAGTTGCCGGCCAGCTCGCCGATCTCCTGCGCGGCGACCTGGCTGCGCTCGGCGAGCTTGCGCACCTCGGCGGCGACCACCGCGAAGCCCTTGCCGTGCTCGCCGGCGCGCGCGGCCTCGATGGCGGCGTTCAGCGCCAGCAGGTTGGTCTGGTAGGCGATGTCGTCGATGATGCCGATCTTGCCGGCGATGTTCTTCATCGCCGCGACGGTGGATTTCACCGCCTCGCCGCCTTCGCCGGCTTCTGCGGACGACCGGCTCGCCATCGAGTCGGTGATCTTGGCGTTCTCGGAGTTCTGGTTGATCGAGGCGCTCATCTGCTCGATCGAGGCCGAGGTCTCCTCGACACTGGCGGCCTGCTCGGAGGAGGACTGCGACAGGCTCTGCGCGGTGGCCGAGACCTGGCCGGCGGCGTTGGTGAGCGCGTCGGCGGCGCCACGCACCTGCTCGATGATCTCGGCGAGTTTGTCCATCGAGTCATTGACCGCGTTCTGCAGCACCTGGAAGTCGCCGGCGTAGTCGTCGGTGATCTTCTGGGTGAGGTCGCCGCCCGAGAGCGCGACCATCACGCGCTTGACCTCGTTGATCGGGGCGATCACCGCGTCGAGGGTGGCGTTGACGCCGTCGACGATGCGGCGGTAGTCGCCCTGGTGCTTGCTGGCGTCGGCACGGGTGGCCAGGCGACCTTCGACGGCGGCCTGGGCGAGCATGACGGCGTCGGCGACCAGCCCGTTGACCGCATCGATGGCGGTGTTGAGGTTGTTCTTGAGGGTGTTGAAGTCACCGCTGTAGGGGTCGGTGATCTTGGCCGGGATGGCGCCCTTGGCGATCTGGTCGACATAGGTGGCGGCGACGTTGAGCGGGCCGATCACGGCGTCCAGGGTGGCGTTGACGCCTTCGACGATGCGGCGGAAGTCGCCTTCGTGCTTGCTCGCGTCGGCGCGGGTGGCGAGTTTGCCCGCGACCGCGGCCTCGGACAGCATCGCCGCATCGGCGATCATGGTCTTGACGCTGGTCTGCACGCCGGCCACGGCACGCACCACCTCGCCGACCTCGTCCTTCGCGTCCGACTTGAGCGCGAAGGCGAAATCGCCGACGGCCATCTTCTTCGCGGCATCGAGCACTTCGCTGACCGGACGGGTGATCGAGCGCGTGATGAAGATCGCGAAGCCGACGCCGATCAGCAGCGCCGCGATGGCCAGCCCGATCAACAGCGTCACCGACTGCTTGCCGAGCTCCTCGGCGTCGCGACCGGTCTCCTGCATCAGGTCGGTCTGGTAGGCGATGAACTTCTTCAGTGCGTCGAGATAGGTCAGGAAGGCCGGGCGGTAGGCCGTTGAAAACACCGTGACCGCCTGATCGAAGTTGCGTTGCTGGATCAGCCCCTCGAATTCCTGCTGAAGGCCGACGAAACCCTGCCGAGCGGACTTGATGCCATCGAGCAGGCGCTTGCCTTCGTCGCCGTAGCGCAGCCCGTCGAGCATCTCCAGGTTCTTGAGCAGCTTGGCGCGCTCGTCGGTCGCGGTTTGCGCAAAGCCGCGCAGGTCCTCGTCGCCGCGCATGATCAACATGTTCCGGTGCACCATGCCGAGCAGGCTGATCGAGGCGATCATGTCGTTCGAGGCTTCGACCTTGACGTTCTTGTCGCGAACGATGTCGGTGATTTCTGCCTGCAGACTGTTCAGTCGCATGCTGCCCATGACCGCGATCACGATCAGCAGCAACAGCACGATGGCAAAGCCGATGCCAAGCCGGATGCCGATTTTCAGGTTCTTCATGATGAACTCCAGGGAAATACGAGACAGGGCGTAAGGGGGTCAGTTGCGCGCGGGGGCGGGCACGGTGCGCGGCGGTGACGCGCTCGTGGCACGCTGCTCCTCGCTCTTCGCGCAGCGCTGGACCAGCGCCTGCACGTCGAGGATCAGCGCCACCTCGCCGCTGCCGAGGATGGTCGAGCCGCCGATGCCCTTGATGTTGCGGAAGATGCTGCCGAGCGGCTTGATCACGGTCTGGAATTCGCCCATCAGCTGGTCGACCACGATGCCGGACTTGGTGCCGGCGTACTGCACCACGACCACGTTCTGGCGCTGCGGGGCGTCGCCCTCGATGGCGAAGAGCTGGCGCAGGCGCACCAGCGGCAGGACCTCGCCGCGCAGGTTCACGTAATCGCGTTCGCTCGCGTCCGCCGACAGCTCGATGCACTCGACCACGCTGTCGAGCGGGATCACATAGGCGGCAGCGCCCACGCCCACCAGGAAGCCGTCGATGATCGCCAGCGTCAGCGGCAGACGGATCGCAAAGCGCGAACCTTCGCCCATCGTCGAGCTCACATCCACGCTGCCGCGCAGACCCTGGATGTTGCGCCGCACCACATCCATGCCGACACCGCGGCCGGAGATGTTGGTGAGCTTTTCGGCGGTGGAGAAGCCCGGCTCGAAGATCAGGTTGTGGATCTCGGTGTCGGACAGCGCCTGACCGGGCTGGGTCAGACCGCGCTCGATGGCCTTGGCGAGGATGCGCTCGCGGTTGAGACCGGCGCCGTCATCGACGACTTCGATGACGATGCTGCCCGAGTCGTGGAAGGCGTTGAGCTCGAGGCGGCCGCGCGCCGGCTTGCCGCTGGCCTCGCGCACGGCGGGCTGCTCCAGGCCGTGGTCCATGGCGTTGCGCACCAGGTGCATCAGCGGGTCGCCGATCTTCTCGACCATCGATTTGTCGAGCTCGGTCTCACCGCCGCTGATCACCAGCTCGACCTCCTTGCCCAGCTCGCGCGAGGTGTCGCGCACCACGCGGTTGAAGCGGTTGAAGGTCTCGCCGATCTGCACCATGCGCAACTGCAGCGCCGCATCGCGGATGCCTTCGACCAGCCGGCCGCTCAGCGAGGCCGCCTCGACCAGTTCGCTCAGCCCGCTCTTGCCGGCGAGCAGGCTCACGCTGGCACCGGCGATCACCAGCTCGCCGACGAGGTCGATGAGGCGGTCGAGCTTGTCGGCCTGGATGCGGATCAGGCGCGATTCGGCGGCTTTCTTGTCGGTGACCTGCTTCTGCCTGGCGACCGCGGCCTCGACCAGTTCCGGCTGCACCACATTTTGCTCGACGAGGATTTCGCCGATCTGCGGCCGCGCCTCCCCGAAGGCGGGCGCCTCTGCGCTGGCGCCATCTTCCGCCGGCGCGGAGACCGCCAGGCTCTGGGTGGCCAGGCCCTCGTCGAGCTCAGCCTGGGTCAGTGCGCCAATCCGGACCAGGATCTCGCCGAGGCGCATCGCGTCTTCGGGCAGGCTGCCGATCAGCTCCAGGTAGTCGGACAGGCGGCTGTGCGGCGGCAGGATGCGCAGGCTGCACTCGTCGCGCACGAAGTCGAACACGCGCTCGATGGCCGCCTTGTCGGCGTTCGACGAGAAGCTGATCTCGAAGCCGAGATAGCACGACTCCGGGTCCATGGCCTCGGCGATGGGCATCGCGTCGGTCAGGGTTTCCAGGTGTTCGATGCGACCGATGGAGCCGAGGTAGCGCAGGAAGGACAGCGGGTCCATGCCGTTGCGCAGCACATCGGGGCCGAAGCGCAGCGAGATGTGCCAGCAGTCGGTCTCGACCGCGCCACCGCCGCTGCTCTGGACCGGGGATGGAATCGCTGCCGGGCGGGCGCCCCCGGCGTCGGCCGGCCCGTCCGCCAGCCAGTCGCGCTGCAGGCGGGCGAGCAGCGCTTCGCCGTCGGTGGTCAGATCACCGTCGGGCCCAGCGGCGCCGGACACGAGCACGCCGAGCAGGTTGCCGATGTGGTCGGCGCACCCCAGCAGCAGCGCGATCAGGTCGGAGTCGAGGGTGATCTCGGCATTACGCAGCTTGTCGAGCACGTTCTCAACCACGTGCGTGAAGGCGACGATGTAGCCGCACTCGATGACGCCGGCGCCCCCCTTGATGGTGTGCGCGCTGCGAAAGATCGCGTTCAGGGTGTCGTCGTCACCCGGCTGGTTCTCCAGTTCGAGCAATGCGGCTTCGAGCGCGGCGAGCTGTTCGCGGCTCTCGGTAACGAATACGGCGGTGATCTCATCCATGATCGGGCGGGTCCGGGTCAGGCTTTGCCGGCGGGAATCAGCAGCGGATCGCCGAAGGCGGCCGCCATGTTGTAGAAGTCGAGCACCTCGCGGACCGCCTCGCTGTGCGCCACGATCTGCGCTTCCTTGTCGAGCCGGCGTGCCTCGCGCTTGACCAGCACCAGCAACTGGAAGCCGGCGGTGTCGATCTCGGCGACGGCCGAGAGGTCGATCTCGAGGTCGTCGGTCGTGTGCAGGGCGTTGATCAGGCGCTGCTTGTGGGCCGCGGCGTTGTAGATCGTCAGGTCTTCGGCGATCACGAGCGGCGGAGCGGATTTCTTCGTGGGATTGGCCATGACGGGGCTCAGAACAGTTCGATCCTGTTGTTGGCGGGGGCTGCCGAGGCCCGGGCGCCGCCGCCGACCGCCTCGGCGTGGCTCTGGCGCTGCTGGTCCATCACGTAGCGGCTGTAAATCTGGTCGAGGTGCTCGGCAAGCGGCGTATAGGCGAAGGTCGGGTTCTCGCTCTGCTCCAGGCGCTCGGCGAGCACATCGAGGTGGCGGTCGAGGCGGGTGAGCGAGTCGACGGTGTGCTCGATCTGCTGCCGGGTCACGTCCTGGAACTGCACGCTCGCGAGCGCGTCCATGAACATCGCGGAGAGCTTCCCGCTGCTGTCACGCATGGTGTCGAGCGTTATCGTCTGGCTGCGCAGCATGTGCTCGTAGCTCGCGCCGAGTTCGCCCAGCTGGGCAGCGAACGCCGACAGGGCGGTGCGCTCCTGCTCGGGGGCGGCCTTCTTCAGGCGGTCCTGCAGCTGTGATTCGATCATGGCGGCAACGCCGTGGATGCCCTGATTGATCGAGATCACCGCCTTCTCGGTCTCGCTCGACAACTTGCGCACCTCGTCCGCCACCACCGCGAAGCCGCGGCCGCTCTCACCGGCGCGCGCGGCCTCGATCGCCGCGTTGAGGGCGAGGAGATTGGTCTGCGAGGCGATGTCGCGGATCAGCTTGGTGAGAGAACCCAGCGAGCGGGCCTCCTCGACCACCTGGTTCACCCGCGCTTCATCCTCGTGCGCCTGGGTGATGCGGAAGTCGATGTATTCCTGCATGCGCGCGATCAGGCGCTGGTTGTTGCCAATACGACCCTCGGCGTCGTGCGCGAGTGCGGCCGATTCTTCCGAGATCCGGCCGATGAAGCCGTTGAGATCGCTAACCACGTTGTCGATTGTCTGCAGGCGACTGGTGATGTCGTAGGCCGCCTGCTCGGTTTGCTGCACCACGCTGTCGAGCTGGTTGCGCAGCACGCTGCTGTAGGTGGGCACACCGTGCAACTCGGCCGCGACCTCGCGGCAGGCGGCGACCGCCTGCTCGCGGGCGTGGGTCCGCGCCGCCAGCGCCTTGTCCTTGCCCATCGTCATGTCGCGGAAGAAGGCGAGCGAGACCAGCCTGATCGACACCGAGACCGCGGCCACGATCAGCATCGAACCGAGCGCGTCGCCCAGAGGCTGGGGTACGCCGAGCGCGGGCAGAAAGCGGCCGTGGAACCAGTCGTTAAGGAAATACACCGTCACCCCGACCGCGAGCGCGATGGAGATCTGCACGTACAGGGTCCGGCGCAGGAAGGTCGCAGAGTGCATGATCAGCGCATCACGAGCTTGATGGTGTTGATCAGCTCGTCGGCGGACGCGGGCTTGACGATCCAGCCCGATGCGCCGGCAGCCTTGGCCTCGGCCTTCTTCGACTGCTGCGATTCGGTGGTCAGGAACAGGATCGGCATGAAGCGGTAGTTCGGCAGCTTGCGTACTTCCTTGATGAAGTCGATGCCGTTCATGCCGGGCATGTTGAGGTCGGTGATCAGCAGATCGACCTTGACGCCGGCCTGGAACTTCTTGAGCGCGTCGAGTGCGCTGGGCGCCTTTTCGACGGCATAGCCCGCCTTGCCGAGGATGCCCGAGATGGACAGCAGGATCGTTGCGGAGTCATCGACTAGGAAAATCGTCTTCATGGCTTATC
>JBEOKH010000383.1:0-5404 GCA_040275625.1 Thauera sp.
GCAGGGCGTCGTGGATCGACAAGGTGCCGCCGAGCGCAGCCAGGCGCTCCCGCATGCCCGGGAGGCCGTGGCCACCGGGTCGGCCCATGTGGGCGGCCTTCCCGCCCCCATCGTCTTCCACGGTGACCGCGACAGCCCGGCCGTCCTGCGCAACACGCAACGCCACCTGTCGCGGCGAGCCGTGCCGAGCCGCGTTGTTGAGGCACTCCTGTGCGATGCGGTAGACATCGATCGCGATGGGTCGCGGCAGAGCGGCGATCTCGCCGCTGACCGTCAGCTGGAACACCGAGCGCGATGCGGTCTGCAGGTTGTGTTCGTTCACCAGCTGGCGCAGGCTGGCTTCGAGCCCGATCTCCTCGATGTCCTGCGTGCGCAGGCGGACGAGCGCACTGCGCAGTGTCTTCATCATCCGGGACTGGACGCGGCCGATGGCCTGTGCTTCCTCGACGATGTCCTGTCGGTCGATCGGGGCACCGGCTTCGATGGACGCGGCCAGCGCGGCTGTCGCGGCCAGGCACTGGCCGAACTCGTCGTGCAGGTCTCGCGCCAGTGCCCGACGCTCGACCTCCTGGACCTCGAGCAGCCGTGTCGTCAGGGCGTTGCGTTCATCGTTCGTGCGCGACAGCTCGCCGGCAAGCTGGTTCACTGCACCCGCGATGGACGAAAACTCCGCGGTGCGGAAGGTCGGCAGGCGCCACGCCAGATCACCGCGCTGCAGACGCCGCAGGCCATCGACGATCGCGCGAGCCGGCCGCAACGTGCGGCCGATCATGAAGGCCGCCAGCGTCGCAATGGCAGCGGCCATGCCGGCCGCGATGGCCGCCACCACGGAGATCTGGCGCCATGCCTGGCGGGTGGCCGCGCCGCGGTCGGGTGTGTTGACGATGGTCCCTGCGGCGGGATCACGCGCGAAGAACGGACGCTCGACCGAGGTGTCACCGGGGAAGAGCGCGTCGTAGGCTTGGACGAACCAGCCAGGGGCGGTGGGTCCGAGCGCGGACGTCTGGCTGCACAGCGTCTGTGGCGCCTCACCGCGCAACGCGAACGTGACGCAGACGCCGGGAGCAATGAGGTTCAGCGTCGCGAACGACTGCCACTCCGGTGCGGGCGTGTTGAGGCCGGTGCGCCCGCGTCCCCGCCACAACTGTTCCTGCCAGTACAGACCTTCGAGGTGCTGGCCCACCCGGGCAGCGGACAGTTCGGCTTCCCGCTCCACGGACCGATGCGCGTCGAACACGATCCACGCGATGGCCGTGACGAGACACGCTGCCGTGATCGCGAACAGGCGGACGACGAGTTGGGGCAGCAGGTTCATGGCGGGTTGATCCCTTCCCTCCGGGTCGTGCCAGTGTCAGGTGCGAGCTTCCGGATCCGCAAGACGTGCAAACACCGTGCACGCCCGGTCAGGCAAATTGCCCAAGGCCTTAAGGCGTCTCCCGTTGGAGCAAGTCTTGTCGCGGCGAGGCGAAGGACCGGTCCGGATCGAGCGCCAGCCGCCGAAAGCGCCGGGCCTTCTCTCTTTGCGCGTACACGGCGTTCCGCGGCTACCCGCGGTTCGACCGGGTGTGCGGACGGTCGTGAATTCAGCGCACGCCAGTGCCCCGTGGGACGGCCCGAACGGCTTAGAACCGCCGTCGAATCGGCGGACTCCGCACCGTCGAGCTGGCGAAGCTCATTGACGATCCGGTCACGTCATCAACGAGATCCGCAAGTCCTTGAACTTGTTGGAGTCTCTGACCAACCCGTCATTCCCACTCTATTGTCAACAGGCCGGCGGCGCTCATAGGCAAGAGCGAGCCTTCGTCGACCGCAGATCGGGTCGATACCGACATTTCTACCGTCACTTCACAGAGCATCAGGTGGCCCGTTCTCATGACCTTTGGCGATGAAGATCAGGATCTTGCCATCAGCGAGGCAGAAGCCTTGTGTCGAAGGCTCTTCTGACGGTATCGGAAGACGGGTCGACCGGACGAATGACGGTAAGAGGGCACCCCGTGACGGTATGGCACGGTTCCGTGTCGCCTTTGCCGTGGGCACCCTGAATGAGCAACGCGTTCTGCTAACTTGCTGGCCTAGCAAGGAGCACTACATGGGCACGACCATCATCCACTTGGAAGAGGATTTTCGGGCCCGCGTCGCGGCGGCGGCTGAACGAGTAGGCAAGACCGCTGACGCATTCATCCTCGACGCCATCGTGCGCACGGTCGAACTGTCGGAGTCCGAAAGCGAGTTCCAGCGCAATGCCGAAGAGCGCTGGGCCGAGCTGCGGAAAATCGGCAAGTCGGTTGCTTTCGCAGAAGCGCGCGAGTACCTCGAGGCCCGGGCAGTGGGCCGGCGCCCTGCCCGCCCGTCCGCACGCAAGCTGACCGGCTGAAACTCGAAGGCGTGCCTTGTCGGACGGACTGCGGCGCGGTCGTCCTCGGAGGTCCCAACACATTTCAAGCGCTGCGCCGACGACTCAGAACGACCGAGGCTGTGTGGAAACTCTTGGCCCTGGTCGATGTCATAGCTCCCATCAGACCGAGTGGAGCGGACGATGGGACGGTACGTCGAAGGCCAGGATCGCACCCAGAGCGTTCTGTTCCCCGAGCGCCTCGATGACTGGATCCACGAGGACAGCACGGTGCGCGTCATCGATGTCTTTGTCGACGAGCTGGATCTGCGCAAGCTGGGCTTCGAGCGTGCGGATCCGGCTGCCACCGGCCGGCCCGGGTACAGCCCAGCAACCCTGCTCAAGGTCTACGTCTACGGCTATCTCAACCGAGTTCAGTCCAGTCGGCGCCTGGAGATCGAGGCGCAGCGCAACCTCGAACTGATCTGGCTGACCGGACGCCTGGCACCGGACTTCAAGACGATCGCAGACTTCCGCCGAGACAACGGCGAGGCGATCCGCAAGGTGTGCAAGGAGTTCGTTCTACTGTGCCGCCGCATGAAGCTCTTCACCGACGGCATCGTCGCCATCGACGGCAGCAAGTTCAAGGCAGTCAACAACCGCGACAAGAACTTCACCGACCGCAAGCTGCAAGCCCGCGTCGAGCAACTCGAGGACAGCATCAAGCGCTACTTGGTCGAACTCGATCGCGCTGATCGTGACACCACCGCCGTGTTGCCCGGCCGGGTCGCTCACCTCAAGGACAAGATCGCCAAGGTCAGGCAGCAGATGCAGGCGCTGGAGGCGATCGGTGAGCAGATGAAGGCGTCCGAAGATGGGCAGATCTCGATGACCGATCCCGACGCGCGCTCGATGGCCACCAGCGGTCGTGGCACTGGCATCGTGGGCTACAACGTGCAGACTGCGGTCGATGCCAAGCACCATCTCATCGTGGCTCACGAGGTCACCAACGTGGGCCACGACCGGGACCAACTCGCCGGCATGGCCAAGCTTGCCAAGGCCGCCACCGGACAAGCGGATCTCATCGCGCTTGCTGATCGCGGCTACTACGAAGGCTACGAGATCCTGGAGTGCGAACGCGCTGGCGTGGCCGCTGTCGTTCCCAAGCCCATGACCTCGAACAACCTGGCCGAAGGGCTGTTCGACAAGCGGGACTTCGTCTACGACGCCAAGACCGATCAGTACCGGTGTCCCGCCGGGAAGATCGCCATCCACCGCTTCACCACAGAGGAAGCGGGCAAGACGCTGCACAAGTACTGGTCGTCAGACTGTCCGCAGTGCCTCCTGAAGCCACGGTGCACCAAGGGCCAGAACCGGCGGATCGCACGCTGGGAGCACGAAGACATCCTGGATGTCGTTCAGCAGAGGCTGGAGGGTGCGCCCGCGGCCATGAAGCTGCGACGACAAACCGTCGAGCATGTGTTCGGAACGCTCAAGGCCTGGATGGGGCCGAGTCACTTCCTGACCAGGACGCTGCCGCGGGTGCGAACCGAGATGAGCTTGCAGGTTCTGGCCTACAACTTGAAGCGGACGATCAAGATCCTCGGCGCCCGGCCACTGATGACAGCGATGAAGGCGTAGGGCGCAAGCCCATTACTCAGAACGCAACGCGCTGCGCGAGCGCAGCCGTCGCTGCGATAGGCCATCCTGATGCCTCATCCAGCGTGTTCTCACACAGCCTCGACCCAGAGGCGCCACGAGATCGACGGACCTCATGTTCCGCAACCGGAGACACCCCTTGAAGCTGACCCGCCGAACCCTTCTCGCCGGCACGCCGGCGCTGCTGAGCGCCCCGCTGCTGTCGCTGACAACCCCGGCCCGCGCCGCCGACGTGCTGACCGTCGGCCTGATCCCGTCCGAGGACTCGCGCGCGATGATCGCCAACAGCCAGGCGATGATGGACATGCTGTCCAAGTCGCTCGGCATGCCGGTCAAGCCCTTCGTGGCCGCCGACTACAACGGCGTGATCGAGGCGCTGCGCAGCAAGCGGCTGGACGTGGCCTACCTCGGCCCGTTCTCGTACGTGCTGGGCACCACGGTCGCCGACATCGAGGCCTTCGCGGTGGCCGAGACCAAGAAGGCCGGGCGCACCTCTTACCACTCGCTGGTGGTGGCGCGCGCCGACAGCGGCATCAAGACCGTGGCCGACCTCAAGGGCAAGACCTTCGCCTTCGTCGACCCCAGCTCGACCTCGGGCCACCTGTTCCCGAAGGCCGGTCTGATGAAAGCCGGCCTCAACACCGACAAGGACTTCGCCCGCGTGATCTTCTCCGGTTCGCACGACTCCAACGCGGTGGCCGTGCAGAACAAGAAGGTCGACGCGGTGGCGATCGCCGACCGCATCCTCGACGCGGCGATCGCCAAGGGCCTGGCCAAGCGCGAGGACCTGGTGGTGGTGTGGAAGTCCGACCCCATCCCCGAGTCACCCACCGTCTGGCGCAAGGACCTCGACCCGGTGCTCAAGAAGCGCGTGCAGGCGGCCTTCCTCGACGTGAAGGACATCCCGTGGTCCGACCAGGGCCTGCTCAACGGCTTCCACCCGACCAACGACAAGGCCTACGACGTGATCCGCGACACGGCCCGGCTGCTCAACCTCGACCTGAGGAAGATGAAGTGATCCAGATCCGCGGCCTGACCAAGCGCTACGGTGACTTCGAGGCGCTCAAGGGCATCGACCTCGACGTGGCTCCCGGCGAGTTCCTCGTCGTGCTGGGCCCGTCGGGCGCAGGCAAGTCCACGCTGCTGCGTTGCATCAACCGGCTGACCGAGCCGACGCAGGGGGAGGTCCGCGTCGACGGCCAGCTGGTGCGGGCCGACGCCGCCAGCCTGCGCGCGCTGCGCTGCCAGGTCGCGATGATCTTCCAGCACTACAACGTGGTGCCGCGGCTGTCGGTGCTGAAGAACGTGCTGACGGGCCGCATGGGCTCGATGCCGTCGGTGGCATCTTGGCTGCAGGTCTTCCCGCGCAAGGACATCGAGATCGCGCATGAGTGCCTGCGCCGCGTGGCCCTG
>JBEOKH010000384.1:0-3894 GCA_040275625.1 Thauera sp.
ATGCGGCGGCGATGATCTCAGCGCGGCGTGCGTGCCGGCGGCAGCCCCCCCACCTGGCTCGAGCGCAGCGTGAGCCGGCGGGCGTGGAAGGCGCCGCCGAGCGCGAGCGCGACCTGCTGGCGGCCGTACCAGCTCAGCTCGACGATGCGCGCCTCCTGCGCGCAGAGTTCGAGCGCGCTGGCGAGTCCGGCCGGGTGGCCGCTGGCGTGGAAGACCAGGTCGCACTCGGCGCTCGCCTGCATCGGCTGGCGGTGGCGCAGGCCGAGCGCTGCGGCAAGCGCGGCGCGCGCCGGGTCGATGTCGATGAGCTCGACTGCGGTCCCCGGGATGCGCGCACATAACCACGCTACCAGGGTGCCGACCACGCCGGCACCGACCACCGCGATGCGATCGCCCACCGCCGGCATGCCGTCCCAGCACGCGTTGATCGCGGTCTCCATGTTGGCGGCGAGCACCGCGCGCCCCGGCGGCACACCGGGTGGAAGCGGCACCACCGCGCTCGCGGGCACCACATACTGCGTCTGGTGCGGGTGCAGGCAGAACACGGTACGCCCGCGCAGCGCTTCGGCGACGGCGCCGCGGCCGTCCTCGACCACGCCGACGCCGATGTAGCCGTATTTGAGCGGGCCGGGGAAGTCGCCCTCCTGGAAGGGCGCGCGCATGCGGGCGTATTCGCTCTCCGGCACTTCGCCGCGAAACACCAGCGCCTCGGTGCCGCGGCTGACCGCGCTGAAGAGATTGCGCACGCGCACCTCGCCGTCGGCGGGTGGGCGGTGTGCGGCGGGTCGCAGTTCGCCATGGCCCGGGCGGACGGTCCAGAAGGCGAGGGGGGTGTCGGGCATCTTGTCGTCCTGGTCGCCGTTACAGGGTTTGCAGCGGCTGCTGGCGGCCGGGGCCACTTGTGCGAACCCTTTGCTGCGGCCGATGATCGAAGCGGCATGGTAGCAGGGCGCGGAGAGTGTGCCCCGAGGGGGCCGAGCGGTGGCCGGGCGGTGAGCCGGGCGGTTGCGCGCGGGGGGCAGCGTCAAAGGCTCGCGGCTTCCGCCGCGCCTGCAAGAGCCGGGCGGCGAGGCGGTCTTGCGCAGGCGCGCCGGAAGCCCCGAATGCAGCGGCGGTATTCCCACCCATGGCGATTGCCGGCCCGCCGTGTTCGCGGCTTCCGCCGCTCCTACAATGGTCCGGACCGCCATGACGCTCGCTGGGGCGTTGTCTTGTGCAGGAGCAGCGGAAGCCGCGAGCTTTCCGGACCGCAGTGACGCTCGTAGGCCCGGTGGCCCCTGCAGGAGCGGCGGAAGCCGCGAGCTTTCGGAGCCGTGACCCGCGCGGAGTTCGTGGTTTCTTTAGGAGCGGCGGCAGCCGCGAGCTTAATCGGCAAGCCAGCGAGCGGTCACATGAAAAATATGCCGTTCGTTCGCCCCGGGCATCAATGACGGCAGGCACAGGATCGGGATGATGATTGGAGCCGGTGGGCCTTCCCCTGTTCGACGTGGTTTTCCGCCACCGTGGCCGGAGTTCGCCGCCGCGGCGGCCTTGCTCGGGCTGCTCGGTGGGCTCGGTGCCGCGTGGTTCGCATTACCGCTGGCGGTGCTGCTTGGCGGAGGCGGCATGCTGGCGGCGGTGTGCGCGCTGCTCACCCACTACCGGCCGCATCCCGCGCGCCCGCTCGGCCCCGCCAACCGCGTGACGCTGGCGCGAGCGGTGCTGGTGGCGCTGGTGACGGGTGCGCTCGCGGCGCCGGAGTGGGCGCGCGCGCATGGCCTGCTGGTCGCCGCGGTGGCCGGCTGCGCGCTGCTGCTCGATGGCGTGGATGGCTGGGTGGCGCGGCGCTGGCGCTGCGAGAGCGCATTCGGCGCGTGCTTCGACATGGAACTCGATGCCTTCCTGATCCTGGTCCTGAGCGCGCATCTGCTCGTGCTCGGCAAGGCCGGGGCGTGGGTGCTGGCGATCGGCGCGATGCGTTACGTCTTTGTGGGCGCGATGCTGTGCTGGCCGTGGCTGGGACGTCCGCTGCCGTCCAGCCTGCGGCGCAAGGGGGTGTGCGTGTGGCAGGTCGCCAGTCTGCTGGCAGGCCTGCTGCCGGCCGTCGCGGAAGCGGCCGCCAGCGTACTGCTGGCGCTCGCGCTGATCCTGCTTGCGTGGTCCTTTGCCGTGGATGTGCGCTGGCTGCGCGCTGCGCAGCGGCGGGAAGCGGTTCAATCGTCGTGAAGGAGGTTTTGTGATGGATGCTCGCACTCGTACCCCGCACGCGCGCCGGCTGCTCGGCACGGCGCTGCTCGTCCTGGCCGTCGGCGCTACGCCCGCGCGCGCAGCGCCCCGGGATTACCGCATCGACCCGGAGCATTTTTCGATCGCGTTCAGCGTCGAACATCTCGGCTACGCCGACACCATCGGCCTGTTCCTGAAGGGCAGCGGCGGCTTCGTCTATGACGAGGCGACGCGCAGCCTGAAGTCGGCGCGGGTGGTCGTCGTGGCGGACAGCGTGTTCACGAATCACGACGGGCGCGACCGCCACGTGCGCGACAGCGATTTCCTCGATGCGGGAAGCCATCCCGAGATCGTCTTCGAGGCGACCGCGTTCACCCCCGGCGAGGAGCGCGACGGGCGGCTCCATGGCCGCCTCGACGGTCGCCTCACCTTGCTCGGGCAGACCCGCCCGGTGACACTGGCGCTCACCCTGAACAAGGCCGCGAGCTACCCCTTCGGCCATCGCCGGCACACGCTCGGGATTTCGGCCCGGACCGTGATCAAGCGCAGCGAATGGGGCATGGACTACGGCATCACGCCGGCCATGGTGGGCGACGCGGTGACGCTGCGCTTCGAGTTCGAGGCCCTGCGCCAGTAAAGGCGTGCACCTGCCGCGGACGGGGGGCGGACCTCAGCCGCCGATGTATGACATCTCGATCTTGCGCAGCGCGGCGGTTTCGGCGGTGCGGATCTCGGAGTAGCGGTCGTCGCGGTCGTGCCACACCTGCGCGATCGCGGCGTCGAGCGTGTCGTCGTCGGCGCCTCCGCGCAGCAGGGCGCGCAGGTCGTGGCCCTGCTGCGCGAACAGGCAGGTGTAGAGCTGGCCCTCGGTGGACAGGCGGATGCGGGTGCAGCTCGCGCAGAAGGCCTGGGTGACCGAGGAGATCACGCCGATCTCGCCGGCGCCGTCCTTGTAGCGCCAGCGCTCGGCGACCTCGCCCGCGTAGTTGGGGTCGACCGGCTCGAGCGGGAAGAGGCGGTCGATGCGCTCGACGACCTCGCGCGAGGGCAGCACCTCGTCCATCTTCCAGCCGTTGGAGGCCCCCACGTCCATGAACTCGATGAAGCGCAGGATGTGGCCGCTGTGGCGGAAATGCGCGGCCATGCGCTCGATGTCCGAGTCGTTGGTGCCGCGCTTGACCACCATGTTGACCTTGATCGGGCCGAGGCCGGCCGCCTTCGCGGCCTCGATGCCCTCGAGCACCTTGGCCACCGGGTAGTCGGCGTCGTTCATGCGCCGGAAGAGGGCGTCGTCGAGCGCATCCAGGCTCACGGTGACGCGGTGCAGGCCGGCGTCCTTGAGGCGGCGGGCGAGCCTGGGCAGCAGCACGCCGTTGGTGGTGAGGGTGACCTCGACGCCGTCGAGCGCGGCGAGCATGCCGATCAGGCGGTCGACGTCCTTGCGCAGCAGGGGCTCGCCACCGGTGATGCGGATCTTGCGCACGCCGCGTGCGACGAACAACTGCGCCACGCGCAGGATCTCCTCGAAGCTGAGCAGCTGGCGGCGCGGCAGGAAGGCGTAATCGTCGCCAAAGACCTCGCGCGGCATGCAGTACACGCAGCGGAAGTTGCAGCGGTCGGTGACCGAGATGCGCAGGTCGCGCACGCTGCGCGCGCGGCGGTCGACCAGCGCGGCGCCGGCGGCTGGAC
>JBEOKH010000385.1:0-2910 GCA_040275625.1 Thauera sp.
GGGTTCCTGTGGACTTCGTGGTTTCCCGCGGGCACCCGGATTTGGCCGTTCCCACTCTCTCCTGGCCATTCTTCTCTCCGGCCTCGCTGCCAACAGGAGGCCGAAGTCCACGAGTTCATGAAATTGCACCGTTATGAATCAACAGCTTATACGTGGGCCAATCAAGCGGTTGGTAACTATTCGGTGAGCCCGTAGTCAGCCTTGGGTATCGACTAAGGGCTGGACACAGGCATCAAGTCGGTCTATAGTTGGGGGCATGGATACGGCACGGGACATTGTCGAGGATCGGCCTGCGATAGGCGAGGCGGAGTGCACACCATTTTCGCAGGTGTTGGTGACGCTGACCAAACAAGCGTACATCCAGCTCGCTTGGGATGCGGGGTACTGGAAAACGACCTATCAACGAGCGATGGGTCGTCTGCGGGAACTTGAAGACCGTCATCGCCGAGAAACCGATCGGGCCGCCGAGCGCGAGGCCGCCTTACGCGGTGAGTTGGCGGCCGCCCAGGCCAGGATTCGTGATCTGCAAAAGCGAGCCTTTGGTCGCAAATCGGAGCAATCTTCGCGTACAGATCAAGCGCCCACTTCGAACGTTCCATCGTCTCGATCGCGAGGTCAGCCGGCTGGCGCAACGGGTCATCGACGGACGATGCACGGCCATCTGCCGGCGCACAGCGAAACCATCGAAATCGACTCGCCGCAGTGCCCGTCTTGTGGTCTGGGCTTCGCCGACTTTCCGGGCAGCGAAGACAGCGAGGTGCTCGAAATCGAGGTGCGCGCGTACCGACGAGTGATCCGGCGGTGACGTTATCGAAAGACCTGCGCCTGCAAGTCTACCCCGGGCATCATTACCGCGCCGCCGCCGGCGCGCTTGATCGAACGCGGCAAGTACGGCATTTCGGTCTGGGTACACCTCTTGCTCTCCAAGTTCCTGTACGGCCAGCCAACGCATCGTCTGCTGCAGGATCTGGCTGATTGCGGCTTGACCTTGTCGGCGGGTACCCTCACGGGCGGACTGCAAGCGCTGGCACCCTTGTTCGAACCGCTGGAAGCCGCGCTCCTGACCCGGCTGCGCAGCGAGACCCACTGGCATGCCGATGAGACCCGCTGGCAGGTGTTTATCGACGTCGAAGGCAAGATCGGCCATCGCTGGTATCTGTGGGTGTTTCAGTCCTCATCGGTGATTCACTATGTACTTGACCCGACGCGATCGGCGAAGGTGCCGATCGCCGAACTGGGCGAAGTGTCGGGTGGGATAGTGCGCTGTGATCGCTACGCGGCCTACAAGAAGTTCGCCAGGCAACACACGACGGTGATTCTGGCCTATTGCTGGACGCACCAGCGGCGCGACTTCCTGGAACTGGCCAATGCGCATCCTGATCTTCGCGCCTGGGCTCTCGTCTGGGTCGAGCGGATTAGCGAACTCTATCATCTGAACGCCCGCCGCCTCGACCGCCAATCGGACGCGGCTGCCTATGCTGCAGGCGATCAGTCGTTGCGGCACGCAATAGAACCGATGGCCGCCCGCCGCGATGCCGAGCTCGCCGAGTCCTCGCTCAAAACCGCGGCGCTCAAGGTGCTGCAAAGCATGACGAGGCATTGGTCAGGCTTGACGGTGTTTGTCGATCACCCCAGGTACCCATGGACAACAACATTTGTCATGCCGACTGCCGGATTATGCCGCGTGCGGGTTGCTCACTGACGCCCTTGCGGCGGGGCGCGGATGTCGGTCGCCGAAGTTGTCGGCATAATCACAGGCTCTCGAGGAAGGCGAGCAAGGGGTCGGCGGGTTGGTAGCGCGCCGGCGCAAGGCCACTGGCGGTGGCAGATGCGAGAGCGCGTTGCTTGAGCTGCATGTCGGCATGCAAGTAAATCTGGGTGGTCTCCGGTGATTCGTGGCCGAGCCAGAGGGCGATCACGCTTGTGTCTACGCCGCGCCGGAGCATGTCCATGGCTGCCGAGTGACGTAGCGTGTGCGGTGTCACGGACTTCGTCGCCAGCGCGGGGCAGGCCTGACGCGCGGTAGCCGCATGCCGCGATACGAGTTGCTGCAAGGCGTCGGCGCTCAAACGGCCGCCGCGCAAACTGGGGAAGAGCGGATCATCGGGTTCTGCGTGCTGACGCGATAACCATTCGTTGAGGATCGCAGCGACGTCTGGTCGTAGCGGCGTACAGCGCATCTTCCGGCCTTTGCCGAGGCAACGAACGTGCGCGCCGGTGCCGAGTTCAACGTCCCGGCGGCGAAGCGACGTGAGCTCGCTATTGCGCAAACCGGTCTGAACGGCGATGAGCAGCAACGCCCGGTCCCGTGCGCCGATCCATGTGCCTGGGTCAGGCGCGGCCAGGAGAGCCGCGACTTCTTCCTCGGTGAGAAACGCCACCGAAGCACGCTCATAGCGTTTCACGGGGATCGCAAGAATGCGCTGGCACTGGAGGGAAAGCGCAGGTTCATTGATCGCGACGAAGCGAAAGAAGGCATGCAGTGCGGACAAACGGGCGTTGCGCGTGCGTGCAGAGTTGGCGCGCTCCCGTTCGAGGTGGCGAAGGAACGTCTCCAGGAAAGGAGCGTCGAGGTCTTCCATGCGCAATTCGCAAGGCCCCCGCTTGAGCTGCTGCGAGGCGAAACGCAGCAGCAGGCGGAAGGTGTCGCGGTAACTCGCCACCGTGTGTGCGCTGACCCCTTGCTGCTCGCGCAAGCGGTCAGTGAAGAACCGTTGCAGGAGGCTGGCCGTGCCGGCAGCGTTCATGGCTCGCCCCCGGGAAGCTGCACGCAAGGGTAGTCGCTGGCCAGTTGGAGAAGTTCCGGGACGGCCTCGATATACCAATAGGTAAGGCCGACATCGACGTGACCAAGGTCAGATTTCCTGATCTCGAAGGAAACCCGGATGGCACTTTAGACAAGAGCAAAGG
>JBEOKH010000386.1:0-5523 GCA_040275625.1 Thauera sp.
GATAGTCCGAAGAATCGATGAAGTGCGCGCCATGCGGCGGAGCACACGCGGTGCGCCGGATTCGTGCGCCGATCGACGAGGAGAACCCGCCATGCAGGCACCCCGCCCCCCCACCGCAACGGCGCTGCGTCGCACCTGGCCGAACACCCGCTTGCGCCGCACGCTGCTTGCCCTCGCGCTTGTCGGCGCTGCGGCGGTCGGTCCGGTCGCTGCGCGCGACATGGTCGCCTCGAGCGAGGCGGGTCCGCTGCGCGTGACCGAAATCGCCAGTGGTCTCGACAACCCCTGGTCGCTCGCCTTCTTGCCCGATGGCCGCATGCTGGTCACCGAGCGTCCCGGGCGGATGCGCATCGTACATCCGGACGGCCGCGTTTCGGAACCCGTCGCCGGCGTCCCCGCGGTGCATGCGCGCGGGCAGGGTGGCCTGCTCGATGTGGTGCTCGGCCCGCGCTTCGCCGAGGATGGGCTGATCGTGTTCTCGTATGCCGAGCCCACCGCCGGCGGCGCGCGCACCGCGGTCGCGCGTGCAAGGCTGGATGTGGACGCGCTGCGCCTGGATGCGGTGCAACGCATCTTCGCGCAGGACGAGGATCCGTCCGGCGCCCACCACTGGGGTTCGCGCCTGGTGCTGGGCGCCGACGGCACGCTGTTCGTGACCCTGGGCGACCGCTTTCATCACCGCGCGCGCGCGCAAGCGCTCGACAGCCACCTCGGCAAGGTGGTCCGCATCGCGCTCGACGGCAGTGTGCCGGCAGACAACCCCTTGGTTGGCCGGGCTGGGGCCAGGTCGGAGATCTGGTCCTGGGGCCATCGCAACGTGCAGGGTGCGGCGCTGCACCCGAACAGCGGCGAGCTGTGGACGCACGAGCACGGCCCGCAGGGCGGTGACGAGGTGAACCGCACGCGCGCCGGGCTCAACTACGGCTGGCCCGAGGTCAGTTACGGCCGCGAATACGTCACCGGACGCAAGATCGGCGAGGGCACGACACGCGCCGACGTCGAGCCGCCGGTGCTGCAATGGACGCCGTCGATCGCGCCTTCGGGGATGGCCTTCTACACCGGCGACGCCTTCCCGCACTGGAAGGGCAATCTCTTCGTCGGCGCGCTGAAGTTCCAGCTGCTCGTCCGCCTCGTGCTCGACGGCGATCGCGTGGTGCACGAGGAGCGCCTGCTCGGCGAGCTCGGCCGCCGCATCCGCGACGTGCGCGAGGGGCCGGACGGGCGGCTGTGGCTGCTCGACGAGAGCGAGGGCCGCATCCTGCGCCTGGACCCGCCGTGATCCAGGCACGACCTCCGGCGATGGTCAGCCGGTGTGCTTGATCGCGAGCACGGCCTGGTTGCGCAGCGTGCGCAGCATCGCGAGCTCCTGCTCGCTGACGCGCAGCTCGCCGGGGAGGTCCTTGTCGGCGTAGATCATCGCCACCGCGCGGCTCTTGATCATGAGCGGAAACAGCACGAAGGTGCGCGCCGCCACCGACTTGCGATACCAGGGCGGGATGCGGGCCGCGATCCTGGGGTCATCCACGTCGCTGATCAGCACGTCCACGCCACGCGCAGTCGCCACGTTGAAGACGTTGTCGGGCTGTGCGGCGAGGCTGAAGCGCAGTTGCTTCGCGAGCTCGCCGGCCTCCGGACCGAAGCCGAAGCGCCCGCACATCGAATTGCTGCGCGCCTCGCGCACGCACAGCAGCACGCGCTTGAAGCCCATCGCGCGGTACATGGTCTCGAGGATGATGCGCAGCACGTCGTTGAGGCGGAAGTCCTCGACCAGGGTGTTGCTGATGTCCTGGATGCCGGCGCTCAGCACCGCCTGCGGATCGGCGGCGGTGTTGCCGGCGCCGCCGTCGATCTGGGTTGATTGTTCGAGCAGGGCCGACAGCGGCATCTCGTTGTCGACCCGCTGCGCACTTGGCGGCGGTTCGGTGCCGTCGACGAAATGGCGCAGGTGGCGACCGAGCCGGGTGTGGGCGAGGCCGACCTTGACGACGCGGGCGAACTCGCCGATTTCGGCGACCGCCTTGCACATCAGTTCGCGCGCCTCGCGCACCGGCACCGGAACCGCGTCGCCGAACTGGCTGGCGATCGATTCGAGGGCGCGCTCGCGTTCGGCCGGTGCCAGTCGCGCCACCGCGTCGCAGTAGGCGTTGGCGCAGGCCGCCAGCACGCGCTGGCGCTCATCCGCGTCGACCGGGGCACGCGCCGGACCATCGGGCAGCTTGCGCATGCTGTTCTGGATGACCTCCGGGAAGCCCCAGCTGCGCGCGAGCGCGACGCCGAGCTCCTCGTAGCGGGCGCCCAGCACGCGCTGTGCGGCGCTGTCCGCGCTGCAGCCCTGCTGCTGGGCGACGCGGCGGATGTCCTCGCTCTCTTCCGGAAAATAGAACTCGCACAGCAGCCGGCCGAGGTTGTGGAACACCGCGCAGATGTAGCTCTGCTCGGTGTCGCGCAGGCGCATGCGTGCGGCCAGTTCGCGCGCGAACAGGCCGGCGAGGCAGGCGTGGAGAAACTCCTCCTTGAGCTGGCCGGCATTGGCCCTGCCCTGCAGGTGCTCGAACAGCAGCACGGTGATCGCGAGGTTGCGCACCGCATCGAAGCCGAGCACCACCACGGCGCGCGAGATCGTGCTGATCCGTCCCCCGCCGGCGGGGCGGAAGTGGGCTGAATTGACCACGCGCAGCAGCTTGTTGGTGAGCGAGAAGTCGCGCAGGATCAGCGCCGACAGCGCGCCCACGCTCTCCGACTCGCTTGACGCGATGCGGTTGATCGCCACCACCGATTCGGACAGCGCCGGAAAGTCGCCACGGTGGCGGATGCGGCGCAGCAGGAAGTCCACGGCGCCGGGGCGGGCCTCGCCATCGCCGGCGCCGTCGGTCTCCTCTTCGGCTGGCTTGCGCCAGGCTTCGAGTGCGGCACGGAATTCAGCGGCGTCGGCGTAGCGCGCCAGGGGGTCGAGGGCGGCCGCGCGCAGCGCGATCGCCGCCAGCGCCTCGTCGATCGGGCCGCAGCCCTCGGGCAGGCTCACCGCTGTCGTGCGCGTGCGCTCGAGCGTCTGCCGCAGATCCTTGTCACGGTGCAGCGCGCGGCCCGCGAGCAATTCGAGCAGCATCACGCCGGCCGCATAGACATCATTGCGCGGACCGATCTCGCGGCGCGCGATGTACTCGGGCGCCATGTAGCCGGGCGTGCCTGACAGCCCGCCGTGGGCGCCGGCGTCGGCTACGCTGCGGGCGATGCCGAAGTCCATCACCCGCGCCCGCCCGGCGGTGTCGATCAGCACGTTGTTCGGCTTGAGGTCGCGATGGACGATGCCCTGCGCGTGCGCCTGCGCGAGCGCAGCGAGGATCTCGAGCGCCAGGTCGGCGGCTTCCGCCGCGGGCAGGGCGCCGCGCCGCCGGATCATCGCCGCCAGGCTCTCGCCCGGCACGTACTCGAACACCAGATAGGGGTCGCCGGCGTCCTCGCCGGCTTCGAACACCGGGACGATCCCGGCGTGGCGCAGCCGGCTCACCGCGCGCGCTTCGGCGAGCAGCGAGGCGTTGTCGTGGCCGGGGGCGCGGCCGAGGTGCAGGGCCTTGAGCGCGACCTCGCGCTCGAGCTGCGGATCCCACGCCAGATGAACCACACTCTGTGCGCCGCGGCCAAGTTCGCGCCGGACCTCGAAACGGCCGATCGTCTTCGTCACTGCGCGGCCTCCGCCGCGCGCGCGCGGCCCGCATGACAAGGGCGCGCGCCGGTGATAACGGTGCAGTCGCCGTTTCGTGTCATGATCGCGCACCTTTCGAGCATCGATGGATCGGCCAGGATGGAGAGCCCCTTCAAAGGCAAGACCGGATTGCGCCGGATCTTGAACGCCGCGCATTACTCGGCGGACGGATTGCGCGCAGCCTACCGGCACGAGGATGCCTTCCGCCAGGAAATATGGCTCACCCTGGTCGCGGTTCCGCTCGCCCTGTGGCTCGGCGACACCGCGGTCGAGCGCGCGCTGATGATCGCCAGCGTGGTGCTGGTGCTGGTGGTCGAGCTGTTGAACTCGGCGGTGGAGGCGACGGTCGACCGTGTATCGCTGGAGCGTCACGAGCTGGCCAAGCGCGCAAAGGACGTCGGCAGCGCGGCGGTGCTGGTCGCGCTACTCAACGCTGCCGTGGTGTGGGGTCTGCTGCTGTTCGGCTGATTGTCCGGCCGCGCCCGTCTGGACGCGCCCTGCTCAGGCGGACTTCGGTCCCCAGCTGCGAACCGGACCGGTGTCGATGTGCAGGAAGTCGGAGTCGGGGTAATAGCCGACGCCGCCGACGCCGAGCGCCAGCGCCGCGTCGCGCAGGCGGATGGTGTCAACGCCGACCAGGCGGATGTCCATCGCCTTGCCGTCCATGTGCAGGCTGCGCTTGGCCACGCCGCCGCCGCGCGTCTTGCGCAGCATCGTGTTGGTCACCGGAGAACGGTAGCCCGAGATGATCTCGAAGGTGTCACCGCCGCATGCCACGCCCAATGCGTGAAGCATGTCATAGAGCTGGGGATCCATCCGTGTAGACTCGCCGGTGCGGAAGTCGCGCAGCAGCCAGTCGATCCGATTGAGCGCGGGCTGGATGTAACCGTGGCGGTTGCGGAAGGCCAGGTGCAGGCGTTCGTCGGTGTGCGTGTGGCGGAAAGCGAGATGCAGGTCGCGCGGGGCGGCCTGCGCGGACACCGCCGAAAACCCCAGCGGAAGCGCCGCGAGGCCCTTCAGGAGCAGGCGGCGATGGGGGACGATTTGATTCCGGATGATCTTCGACATGGACAATAACCAATCTGAACAATCACTTGAGCCCGGAATCCTAATCGAAAGCAAACTGTTTCTGGGCAAAAGTTTTGTAACGGTCGTGGCGCTGACACTTGCCGGACTGGGCACGCCCTGTGCGCTTGCGGCCCCGACCGCACAGGCGCTGCTCGCCCTCGAGGACGCCGCGGCGGCCGAAGCGGGGTTGCCGCTGCATATCGAACAGCGCCTGCGCGGACGCGAAGCCACGGCCGACGAGACCGCGGCGCTGCTCTATCTTGGTCGTGGCTTTCGTCCGGTGTGGAGCGAACCGGCACTTGCCGAGTCGCTGCTCGCCGCGGTCGAGGCGGTGCGCGGGCACGGGCTCGATCCAGCCGACTTTGCGCCCGCCCGCCTGCGCGCCGCGCTCACCCCGGGGCCCGAGCTCGAGGCGCAGGCCGAGCGCGAGCTCTTGTTCACCGACACCCTGGTCGAGCTGCTGCGCCAGATCCGCTACGGCAAGGTCGACCCACGCACGCTCTACCGCGAGTGGAACTTCACCCCCCGGCCCAACCCCTACGAAGGCGCCGCTGAGCTGACGCGCGTGCTGGAGACATCCGACCTGCGTGCCGCGATCGAGGCGCAGGCGCCCGACCTGCCGCTCTACCGGGCCCTGCGTGCGGGGCTCGCCGAGCAGCGGGCGCTGCTGGCCGCCGCCGAACGTCCCAGGGTCGCTGCCGGCCCCACCCTGCGTCCGGGTGTCCGCAGCGAGCGTATTCCCGCGCTCCGCG
>JBEOKH010000387.1:0-7219 GCA_040275625.1 Thauera sp.
CGGCGTGCGCTGCGAGTCGGAGCCGATGCGCGGAGCTGCGCCCGCGTGTCGGAATCGTCCGACGCCGGTTTAGGACCGGGCCGATGGTGCCTGGCGGGGGCGGCGCCTAAAGTGAAGGCGTGGTCCGGGGCTGCACCGCCCGGCGCCCTTCAAGGAGAACATCATGCTGCATTACGCCGTCGTCTTCTTCGTCATCGCCCTCATCGCCGCCGTGCTCGGCTTCAGCGGCATCGCCGCCGGTGCGGCCGGCATCGCCAAGGTGCTGTTCGTCGTGTTCCTGGTGATGGCGATCGCCAGCTTCGTCATCAACCTCGTCAAGGGGCGATGAGCCCATGGCCCGCGTCGCAGACGGCGCCGGCCTCGCCGGCCCGCTTCGGCTATGCTCGCGCCCCTACACCGTATTTCGGACCTTCGCCCATGTTGCGCATCGCCATCGTCGACGACCATCAGATCGTGCGTGCCGGCTTTCGCGAGCTGCTGGCCGACGAGCTCGGCCTCGAGATCGAGTTCGAGGCCGCCTCGGGTGAAGCGGCGCTCGAGTCCCTGCGCGAACAGCCGGTCGACGTGCTGCTGCTCGATCTGTCCCTGCCCGGGCAGAGCGGCGTCGACGTGTTGCGCGCGGTGCGCCAGCGCTACGAGGGTGTGCGAGTGCTGATGCTGTCGGGCTTTCCGGAAGAGCGCTACGCGCTGGCGATGATCCGCAACGGCGCCGACGGTTACCTGTGCAAGGACTGCTCGCGCGAGGAGCTGCTGCAGGCGATCCGCACCGTCGCCCAGGGCCGGCGCTACGTGTCGGCGCGCACCGCCGAACTGCTCGCCGACGAGCTCGGTGGCGGCGGCAGCGCGGCGCCGCACGAGAAGCTGTCCGATCGCGAGCTGCAGGTCTTCCTGCGCCTCGCGCGCGGCGAGTCGGTGTCGGACATCGCCGCCGTGCTCAACCTGAGCGTCAAGACCGTCAGCACCTACCGCACCCGCCTGCTGGAAAAGCTCGGCGTCGGCAGCAATGCCGAGCTGGCCACCTATGCGCTGCGCCACGGGCTGATCCTGGACTGAGGAAGCCGGGTCGATGACTGCGCCCCTTCACGCCGAACCTGCCACAGCGCCCGCGCTGCGCGTCGTGCTCGTCGAGGATTCCGCGATGCTACGCGGGATGCTGTGCGAGATGCTCGCCGAGCTCGACGGCGTCGGCGTGGTGGCCGAGGCCGAGGACGAGCAGGGCGCGCTGGCCGCGCTCGAGACGCAGCGGCCCGACCTGGCGATCATCGACCTCGAACTGCGCCAAGGCAGCGGGCTGGGCGTGTTGCGCCAGATGCAGGCCGAACCGGAACGCTTCGGCCGCCCGCGTGCGGTGGTGTTCTCCAACTACGGCCACGCGCCGGTGCGCGCGCGCTGCGAACAACTCGGCGTCGAGCGCTTCTTCGACAAATCTTTCCAGCTCGACGAGCTGATCGACTTCGTCCAGGCGGCTGTTCCGGGCTGATCGGCTTCAGTGCATGCGCGCGAACGGCACGCGGGCGGTGATGCGCGTGCCCTTGCCTGGCGCGCTGTCGATGTCCAGCCGCCCCGCGAGCATCTGCATCCGGTGCGCCATGCCGGCCAGGCCGTGGCGGTTGTGTTCGCGCGCCGCCGGGTCGAAGCCCACACCGTCGTCTTCCACCGCCAGCACCAGCTCGTCGCCTTCCACGGCCAGGTGCAGCCGCACCGAGCGGGCCTGCGCATAGCGGCGCGCATTGGTCAGCGCCTCCTGCGCGATGCGGTACAGCGCGAGCGCGGTCTGGGCGGGCACGTCGGGCAGGGCATCGGGCAGGTCGATCTCGAGCCGGCCGCCGTGTTCGCCGATGTCGCCGCTGTCGGGCAGGGCGCGCAGCGCCTCGACCAGGCCGAGTTCGGACAGCAGCGGCGGGCGCAGGTCGGCCACCACCTTGCGCTTGAGCGCGATGCCCTGGTTGAGCGTGTCGAGCAGGCGGTCGAAGCGGCTGCGCAGCGGCGCCACCGCCTCGGCCGGTAGCTTGCGTGCGATCCAGCCGGCGTCGAGCTTCGCGGCGGTGAGCAGGGCGCCGAGCTCGTCGTGCAGCTCGCGCGCCAGGCGCGCCTGCTCGGCCTCGCGCGCGTTGGTCAGGTAGGTGGCGAGGCTGCTGAGTTCCTGCGTGCGATGGGCGACCTCGGTGTGCAGGCGCTCGTTTTCCGAGCGCAGCAGTTGCGCCATGCGTTCGCGCAGGCGGTCCTGGCGGTAGAGCACCACGACCAGCACCAGCAGCAGCGCCAGCACGCTGGCGCCGAGCACGCGATTCATCGTGCGCGCGTCGGCAAAGCGCGCGAAGGCGCCGTCCTGGGTGGCGTCGATCTCGGCCTGGGTGGCAGCGCGCAGGCTCAGGATGCGGGTGCGGATGTCGTCGGTGACCTGCTTGCCGGTGCCACCGTCGGGCTGGTCGGCGCCCGGCGGAACGCCACGCTCGATGGCTTGGGAGAGCAGGCTCCAGCGCATGTCGACCAGCAGCGCCAGATGGTCGACGGTCTCTCGTTGGCCTTCGTCCGTCCAGGCGTCGGCACGCAGTGCGGCCAGCGTTCGCTCGAGATCGGCCTGGCCGTCCTGATAGGGCGTCAGATACACCGGGTTCTGCGTCAGCAGGTAGCCGCGCACGCTCGACTCGGCGTCGAGCATCTGCAGCAGCAGGGTGTCGAGGTGATGCAGGCGCACCGAGCGCGCGCGCAGTTCCTCGAGAGCGGCGCGGCTCGATTCGGATTGCCACTGGCCGGCGACCAGCCACGCCAGCCCGAGCACGAAGCTCAGCACCAGCACGGCGATCAGCAGGCCCGCGCGCGGACGCGGCAGGCGGGACGGGGCGGGGGGCAAGGGCAGGCGCTCGGGCGTGAAATCCATGAACCTGTCCTATCCTAGCCCACGATGCCTAGCTTGTCCGGCGCGAGTGCCGGCCCCCGCATCATGCGGGGGCCGCGGCGCGTGTGCTCAGGGACGGATCACGATGTCGTTCTTCACCGCCTTCACGCCCGGGGTGCCGCGGGCGAGATCACCGGCGCGGTTGCGCTCGGCGGCGCTCTTGGCAAAACCGGACAACTGGACGGTGCCCTTGAGCGTCTCGACGCTGATCGACATCGCGCTGACGGTCGGGTCCTCGGCGAACTTGGCCTTCACGCGGGTGGTGACGGTGGCGTCGTCGACATATTCGCCGACGGTGGATTGGTCGCGGGTGACGGCGCAGCCGACGGCGGTGAAGGCGAGCAGGCCGGACAGGGCGAGGGTGGCGGCGGTGTGTTTCATAGTGGTCTCCTGATGGTTTGCTTGTTGTGGCGGGCGGTGCCCGTGATCGAGGTGCAGTTCCAATGTAGATCGCATCCCGCACACGTGCTGTCCGACAACGCGGAATGCAGTGTAGGACGATTCCGTCATCGCCGGGGGCGCGACCGGCCGCTTCCTCAATTCCTACAAATTGAAACGCCTTCGTCCTATTTCTGGTGCATCGGGATCGGTCGAGCATGCGTTTCACCGGGCGACGAAAGACGACCGGTCGCTGCAACCCCGAGCCAGGCGTCACGCCGATGGCGCCGGAAACGAAAGAGAAAAGGAGAAAGCCATGAACTGGGATCGTATCGAAGGCAACTGGAAGCAACTCAAGGGCAAGGCCAAGGAACAGTGGGGCAAGCTCACCGACGATGACTTCGACGTCGCCGCCGGCAAGCGCGACCAACTCGCCGGCCGCATCCAGGAGCGTTACGGGATCGCCAAGGACGAAGCCGAACGCCAGGTCGATACCTGGGCGGACAGCTTCAAGGACTGATCGGACAGGCTGCGGTGGCCGCCCCCCGGGCCGCCACCGCAGCGACTGACGAGCGCCCAACGCGCCATCCCCCCCAGCGCCTTGCCCGCGCCCGTCGGGCCCGCACCATGCCTGTCCCGAATGGGAGCTCGGCCTGCAGGCGTTCTCCGAGGAGGACGCCGAGCGCTGGAGCTTCGACGTGCTTGACGCCACCCAGCTGGTGCCGGAAGAACTGTGTCCGGTACGCACCGTGGGCCGCATGGTGCTCGACCGCAACCCGGACCAGTTCTTCGCCGAGACCGAGCAGGTCGCGTTCTGCACCGCACATGTGGTGCCGGGCATCGACTTCACCAACGACCCGCTGCTGGCAGGCCGCCACCATTCCGTGCACGCAAAAAGCCGGGTCGTTGCCGACCCGGCCGTTGAAGGCGCGCTGGAGAGGGGGCGCTCTGTGCGCGCCGATGGGAGGAGACTGCGCGAAGGGATTACTCGTCGCCCTTGACCTTCTCGGTGCGCTCGGCTTCCCAGATGTTGGTCTCGACGTCGACCTCGGTCGCCTTCTTCGTGCCGGCGTCGAAGTCGACCATGACCTCGTAGCTCTGGTCGCCCTTCACGATCTCGTACTCGAGGTGATTCGGGTCGTTGTCATTGACCGAGGTGATCTTCCAGCCGAGCTTCTCGAGCGCCGGGCCGTAGTAGTTGCGATCGTGACCGATGCCGAGCGCGTTCTCGAGCTTGTCCTTCTCGCCAGCCCCGAGCTTGGCACGGGCACGGTCGCTGAACTTCTCGGCGGACGCGGTCAGCGCGGCGGGATAGGCATACTTGTAGTTCTTGTCGCGCAGCGCAGCGACCGTCGAGTCGGCGCGCCACATGTTGAAGGTCACGTCGACCTCGTCAGACTTGCCGTTTGCGAAGTCCACCTGCACCTCGTAGGAGTCGCCGTTCTTGACGATCTCGTACTCGAGGTAGTCGGGCTCGTCGTAGTTCCTGGCGGTGATCGCGTAGCCCAGCTTCTCGAGCTGCTGGCGGTAATAGGCCTTGTCGTGACCGACGCCGAGCGTCTTTTCGAGCTCGTCGGACGTCATCTGCCACCGCTTCCTGAGTTCGGCTTTCTCGGCTGCGGTCAGGCGCTTTTGCTGCGTTTCAGCCGCGGTGTCAGCGGCGAACGCGGCGGGCGCGACCGAGAGGCTGGCGACGGCGGCGGCGATGGCGAGCTTGCGGGTATTGAGGATGTTCATCGTTCGATCTCCTTTGGGTGGTTTTCGCTCCGGACTGCTGTGGTACCGGAGCCGTGGTACTTCAGTCGTTGCGTCTGACTGTGGAGCCCATGGTATGCAGTTCGCTTCGCCGGAAATGTCCGCCGATTGCCGATCCGCGTGTCGGACAAAGCCCACGCGCGACGCAGGACATCACTGATCGCCGCCTCGGCCAGACTTGGCCGCGACGACTGCTCGCGAACCCGTGCCGACGCAAGCCTGCAGCGGATCGAGCCTGCCGACGAACTGCCGTATCCTTGCTGGCTGGCTGGCCCACCCGAGATACCCACATACCCACACCGATGCGCTTCCTCCACTCCGCCGACTGGCATCTCGGCCGTGTCTATCACGGCGTCTCCCTGCTCGAAGACCAGGCGCACGTGCTGCAGCAGTTCGTGCGCATCGCCGCCGACACCCGGCCCGACGCGATCCTGCTCGCCGGCGACATCTACGACCGCTCGGTGCCCCCGGCCGAGGCGGTGCGCCTGCTCGATCGGGTGCTGAGCGAACTGATCCTCGAGCTGAAGATCCCGGTGGTGATGATCGCCGGCAACCACGACGGCCCCGACCGCCTCGCCTTCGGTTCCGGCCTGCTGCAGCGCGCGGGTCTCACGGTGCGCGGCCCGGTGGAGATGGACGCCGCGCCGCTGGTGCTGCGCGATGCGCACGGCGAAGTCGCCGTGCATGCGCTGCCTTATGCCGAACCGGCGCTGGTGCGCAGCGCCTGCGGTGACGACGCGATCGCCGATCACCACGCCGCGCTCGCCGCGCAGACCGCTGCGGTGCGCGCGGCGCATGTGCCGGCGCGGCGCTCGGTGGTGGTCGCGCACGCCTTCGTTCAGGGCGGGGCGGAGAGCGAGTCCGAGCGCCCGTTGTCGGTGGGCGGCACCGGTGCGGTCGGGACCGGGGTGTTCGACGGCTTCGATTATGTCGCGCTCGGCCACCTGCATCGACCGCAGGCGATCGGCGGAGGGCGCATCCAGTATTCCGGCTCGCTGCTCAAATACTCCTTTGCCGAGGCCGACCACGCCAAGTCGGTGAACCTGGTCGACATGGACGCCGAGGGCAACTGCACCGTCGAGCGCATCGCGCTGGTGCCCCGCTGCGACCTGCGCATCCTCGAAGGCGAGCTCGCCGCGCTGGTTGCCGCCGCAGCCGCCGACCCGGCGCGCGATGATTATGTGCTCGCCCGCCTCACCGACCACGGCGCGCTGCTCGACGCCATGGGCAAGCTGCGCAGTGCCTATCCCAACGCGCTCGCCATCGAGCGCCCTACCCTGATCGGCGACGGCCCCGGACGCGCCACGGCCGACCATCGCCGCACCCGCATCCAGGACCTCTTCGCCAGCTTTCACGAGGAGACCACCGGCGTGGCGCTGGAGCCCGCCGCGCAGGCCGCGCTCGATCGCGTGGTCGAGCGTCTGGAGCAGGAGGCGCGCGCCGAATGAAACCGCTCAAGCTCAGCCTGCAGGCCTTCGGCCCCTTCGCCAGTCGCGAGGAAGTGGATTTCACCCTGCTGCCGCCCGGCGCGCTCTTCCTGATCTCCGGCCCCACCGGCGCGGGCAAGACCTCCATCCTCGACGGCATCACCTACTCGCTCTACGGTGACACCTCCGGCGGCGAGCGCAGCGCGCGCGAGATGCGCAGCCACCACGCCGACGCGGCGGTGCAGACCGAGGTCGAGTTCGACTTCGCGCTCGGCGAGCGCCGCTACCGCGTCAAGCGCATCCCCGAGCAGGAACGCGCCGCGCTGCGCGGCGACAAGCTGGTGAAGGTGCTCGCCAAGGCCGAGCTGTATCGGCTGGAGCCGGACGGCGAGACATGGACGCCGCTGGCGCAGAAGACCACCGAGGTGACCGCGCTGGTCGAGGAGCTGCTCGGCTTCAAGGCCGAGCAGTTCCGCCAGGTCGTGCTGCTGCCGCAGGGCCAGTTCCGCAAGCTGCTCGCGGCGAGCTCGGCCGAGCGCGAGAAGATCCTCGAGACCCTGTTCGGCACCGCCACCTACAAGCGCCTGCAGGATGCGTTGAAGGCCGAGGCCGCCGTGCTGCGCGAGCGCGGCGAGCAGGCCGCGCTGCAGCGCCGGACCCTTCTCGAGCAGGCGGGGGCGGATGCGGTCGAGGCGCTCTTCGCCCGTCGCGATGCGCTGCAGGCCGTGCTGGCGACGCTGGCCGAGACGGAGCAGCAGGC
>JBEOKH010000388.1:0-7699 GCA_040275625.1 Thauera sp.
ATGGACGGACCTCTTGCAGTGGGTGGAAGTCGAGCGCAGCGCAGGCTGCGTCGATTACCTCTCTGCAAGGGTCGTGCCATGTCGATGGAGAGTCGCCGGGCGGGGTGCGGGAGGAGGCCGAAACCCGCGCCGTCGATGTGCTTGCGGGCGACGGACGGGTTCGATGCCCGAGCTCCTGCAGGCGCCTGGATTCGAACGTGCGCTCGATGCCGCGCCCCGCGCCGATGCAGCCTCCGGGAGGCGTGCACCATCGCAGTGCAGCAATCTCCCTCCCGGCCGCATGCGTCGGCCGGGAAGCGCCGCTCCGCCCCTCACGCCTGACGCCCCGAGCCTCACGCCCTCACAACATCGGCAGCCAGCGCGGCTTCGCGCCGCGCGGAAATGCGGCGTCGATGCGCTCGATCTCCCCGGCGGACAGCTCCAGCGCGAGCGCGCCGGCGTTGTCGTGCGCGTGCGCAGCGCGCGCGGCCTTTGGAATCGCCAGCACGGATGGTTTGCGGGTGAGGAAGGCGAGCGCGACCTGGCGCGGGCTGGCGTTGCGCGCGGCGGCGATCTCGGCGAGCACGCGGCCGCCGGGACTGTCGGGCGCGGGAAAGTCGTCGTGGCCGAAGGGGCTGTAGGCCACCAGGGCGACGCCGTGGCGCTCGCACCAGGGCAGCACGGCGTGCTCCACCGCGCGCTCCTGCAGGTGATAGAGCACCTGGTTGCAGGCGATGCGGCCCGGGCCGGCGACGGCGAGCGCCTCTTCGAGGTCGGGTACGTCGAAGTTGCTCACGCCCCAGCGCAGGATCTTGCCGGCGCGCTGGAGCTCGTCGAAGGCGGCGAAGGTGGCTTCGAGTGCATGGTCGCCCGGCCAGTGCAGCAGGTAGGCGTCGAGGCGGTCGGTGCGAAGGCGCTTCAGCGAGCGCTCGCAGGCGGCGATGGTGCCGCGTCGGCTGGCGTTGTGCGGCAGCACCTTGGAGACCAGGAAGACCTCGTCGCGGCGGCCGGCGATGGCCTCGCCGACGAGCTCCTCGGCGGCGCCGTCACCGTACATCTCGGCGGTGTCGATGTGGGTCAGGCCATGGTCGAGGCCGGCGCGCAGCGCGGCGATCGCATCCGCGCGGCGGGCCTCGTCGAGGTACCAGGTGCCCTGGCCGACGACGCCGAGCGCCGGCCCGCCGGCGCCGAAGGGATTGGTGCGCATGGGTTCAGAGCATGCTGTCGAGAAACGCCCGTGTGCGCGGATGCTCGGGGCTGGCGAAGAACGCCGCGGCGGGGCGCGACTCGATGAGCTCGCCGCCGTCCATGAACACCACCCGGCTGGCGACCTCGCGCGCGAAGCCCATCTCGTGCGTCACCACCAGCATGGTCATGCGCTCCTCGGCGAGCTGGCGCATGGTGCGCAGCACCTCGCCGGTGAGCTCGGGGTCGAGCGCCGAGGTGGGTTCGTCGAAGAGCATGATGTCGGGCTCCATCGCCAGCGCGCGCGCGATCGCCACGCGCTGCTTCTGCCCACCGGAGAGGCGCGAGGGGTAGGCGTCGCGCTTGTCGAAGAGGCCGACCTTCCTCAGCAGCGCCTCGGCCTTGGGCAGGATGGCCTCGCGCTTCGTGCCCTTCACGGTGATCGGTGCCTCGATCACGTTCTGCAGCACGGTGAGGTGCGGGAACAGGTTGAAGTGCTGGAACACCATGCCCATGCGCGCGCAGATGCGGCGCACCTCGGCGTCGGCGACGTAGCGGGCGTGGCCGTGGGTGTCGTTGTCGGCCAGCACATCGCCCTCGATGACGATGCGGCCGGCGTCGATGGTTTCCAGATGGTTGAGGCAGCGCAGGAAGGTGCTCTTGCCCGAGCCCGAGGGCCCGATCACCGCCACCACCTCGCCCTTGGCGAGCGTCAGCGACACCCCCTTCAACACCTCGTTGCTGCCGAAGCGCTTGCGGATGCCGTCGGCGAGAATCATCGAACTCGTCATCGAACTCGTCCTCGCGGCGGCCTCAGTCATAGACGGCATGGCGTTTCTCCAGGCGCTGGAAGAACCAGGTCAGCACCAGCGTCATCAGCAGGTAGAAGGCGGCGGCGACGATGAAGGGGGTGATCGTGAAGTCGCGCTGCACGATGCCGCGCGCGGCGCGCAGCAGGTCGTTGAGCGCCAGCACGTAGATCAGCGAGGTGTCCTTGACCAGGGTGATGGTCTCGTTGCTCATCGGCGGCAGGATGCGCTTGACCACCTGCGGCAGCACGATGCGGCGCATGGTCTGGCCGTAGGAAAAGCCGAGCACCTTGGCGCCCTCGTACTGGCCGCGGTCGATTGACTGGATGCCGGCGCGGAAGATCTCGGCGAAGTAGGCCGCGTAGTTGAGCGCGAAGGCCACGATCGCCGCCGGGAAGTCGGGCAGCCGGATGCCGATCCCCGGCACGAAGGGGAGCGCGTAGTAGATGAACAGCATCTGCAGCATCAGCGGCGTGCCGCGCATCAGCCAGATGTAGCCGTTGACTGCCTGGCTGGCGGCGGTGAAGCGCGAGATGCGCACCAGCGCCAGCCCGAGCCCGAGCGGTACCGCCAGCAGCAGGGTGATCAGGAAAAGCTGCAGCGTGACCAGCGAGCCTTCGGCGAGCGGGCCGAGGATGCTGAGGATATAGTCCATGGCGGGACGCCGGGCGAGCGGCGGGCAGGTGGGGCGCGGTGGTGTCGACGCGGGCGACGCTCGAACCGGCGTGCGGAGGGGAGCGGAAAGGTTCGCGGCTTCCGCCGCTCCTGCAGGGGCGCCTTGTAGGAGCGGCGGAAGCCGCGAACCCCGAGGGCCTGTTTACTTGATGATGTTCTTGCCGAACCACTCGGTCGAGATGCGCGCCGCGCTGCCGTCGGCCTTCATCGCGTCCATGGCCTGCTGCAGCTTCGCCAGCAGCGCGGTGTCGTCCTTGCGGGTGCCGACGCCGTATTCCTCGGTGCCGAAGTGGTCGTCGAGCACCACGTAGTCGTTCGGCTTCTTGGCGGTGTAGTAGCGGCCGACGACCTCGTCGAGCACGACCGCGTCGAGGCGGCCGGTGGTGAGATCCATCAGCGCGGTGACGTTGTCGCCGAACTTCTTCAGCTCCTTGAAGGAGGTGGCGATCGGATCCTTCTGCACCGCGTCGATCGCGCTGCTGCCGTCCTGGATGCCGATCACCTTGCCGGCGAGCTCGGCCTTGGTCTTGATCGTCGAGGCGGCGGGCACCACGATGATCTGGTGGTTCTCCATGTAGGCGCTGGTGAAGCCGATGTTCTTGCGGCGCTCCTCGGTGATGGTGAGGCCGTTCCACAGCGCATCGACGCGCTTGCCGTTGAGCTCGGCTTCCTTGGCACTCCAGTCGATCGGCTTGAACTCGACCTCGATGCCGAGGCGTCTGGCCGCTTCCTTCGCGAGGTCGATGTCGAAGCCGACGAGCTCGTTCTTCTCGTTGCGGAAGCCCATCGGCGGGAAGTTGTCGTCGAGGCCGATGATGATCTTCGCCGACGCAGCCGGAGCCGCAGCGGACTGGGCTGCGGGTTCGTTCTTGCCGCAACCGACGAGGAGCGCACCGGCGGTGAGGGAGAGCATCAGCAGCGAGGAGAGTTTCTTCATGGTCTTGCCCGGGAGAGTGATCTGAAGCGGACCGGGTCGGCCCGCTGCGCTACGGCACCGTGATGACGGCACCAGAACCATGATTCTCGCTGCAGCGCGGCAGGGGAGCAACCTTGAGCGGTAAACGTTGTTACAAGCGAGGGTGGCGCAAGCCGCGAGCCTTCATCCGCCGTGGTGACCGCGCGTGTCACTCGGCAGCCAGTTCGCGGGGGCGCCGTTCGGGGCGCGGGGGCGCATGCAGGAAGCCTTCGCGCGCATTGGGCGGGCGCTCGCGCTCGATCCGCGGCGGGCGGATCGGGGCGCGGCGGTCGTCGCCCGCATGCGGGCGCACACGCGTGATGGGGGCGACACGGGGCGTGTCGCTGGGACGTCCGGCATCGCCAGGGCGCTCGGCGGCGCGGACGCGCTGCGGATCACGGACGCGCTCGGGATCGCGGATACGCTCGGGATCGCGGATACGCTCGGGATCGCGGACGCGCTGCGGATCACGGATGCGTTCGGCATCTCGCGGGCGCTCGGCGTCGCGTCGCGGGGCGAACCCGGGCCAGCGCCCGTCGTTCCGGGTCCGGTCGCGCCCGCGCTCACCATCGGGGCGACGGTCACCATCGCGCCAACGGTCATCGTCGCGTCGGCGCTCCCCATCGCGCCAGCGCTCGCGGTCGTGCGCGTCGCGCCGATCGTGGCGCCCATCCGGGCGGGGGGCGATGTGGGGTGGATGCTGCACGATCGCGCGTGGGCGCACGCCCGGCGGATTCCAGTAGCCCGGCACCCAGTGCGGTCGCGGCCCGATCCGGTTCCAGTAGCCGTCGATCCAGACGTAGCCAACGGCAGGCGGCACGCCGCGGTATTCGATGCGCGGCGGTGGGGTGACGATGACCGTTTCGCGCTCGTAGTAGCGGTCGTCGTCGTAATAGCCGTAGTCGTCTGCCGGAATCACCGCACAGCCGCCCAGTCCGAGGCTGCCGGCAAGCAACGCGGGCCACAGTTTCGAGGGGATTGTCATGGCGGCGTCCTGAGCGTAGGCGCGGGTGCGGGGTCGGGGCCTGTCGCCCCGGCAGCCCGCTCCGCGTTTCTGCTGTCTCCGCGCAAAAGATAGGTCAATCGCAGCGCGCGCGGTGTATCGCGCGGTAATGAGTTGTAAAGGCCCGTTGCCGCGCCGCTCAGCAGATGCGTGGCAGTTGCTCGCCGGCAAGCCAATCCACCATCCGGCGCCCGCCGAGGGCGGTGCGAACCTGTACGAAATGCTGCGCATCGGCCGTGGCCGCGCCGATGCGCGCCGCTTCGGTGCCAAGCGGATGCGCGCGCAGCGCGGCGAGCACGGCGTCGGCGTGCGCGGGGGCGCACAGCACCACCAGCTTGCCTTCGTTGGCGACGTAGAGCGGGTCGAGCCCGAGCAGCTCGCAGGCCGCATGCACCTGCGGCGCCACCGGGATCGCCGCCTCTTCGAGCGTCATGCCCACGCCGGACTGGGTGGCGATTTCGTTCAAGGTGGTCGCCAGCCCGCCACGCGTGGGGTCACGCAGCACGCGGATCGCCGCGGCTGGCACCGCGGCGTAGAGCGCCTCGACGAGGCCATTGAGCGGCGCGCTGTCGGAGACGATCTCCGCATCGAAGGCGAGCGACTCGCGCTGCGCCATGATCGCCATGCCGTGGTCGCCGATGCGCCCGGACAGCAGCACCACGTCGCCCGGCCGAGCCTGTGCGCCGCCCGGGTCGCGCCCGGCCGGCAGCGCGCCGATGCCGGTGGTGGTGATGAAGACGCCGTCGCCCTTGCCCTGCTCGACGACCTTGGTGTCGCCGGTCACCACCGCGACCCCGGCCGCGCGTGCGGCGGCGGCCATCGAATCGACGATGCGGGCCAGATCGGCAAGCGGGAAACCCTCTTCGAGGATGAAGCTGGCGGCGAGGTAGAGCGGACGCGCGCCCATCACCGCGAGATCGTTTACCGTGCCGTGCACCGACAGGCTGCCGATGTCGCCGCCGCGGAAGAACAGCGGGCTCACCACGTGGGCGTCGGTCGCCATCACCAGGCGCTCGCCCGGCCCCGGCGCCGGCAGCACCGCGCCGTCGTCGCCGCGGGCGAGCCAGTCGTTGGCGAAGGCGCGCGCGAACAGTTCGGTGATGAGCTGCGCCATCGCCCGCCCGCCGGCGCCGAAGGCGAGTTCGATACGGCCATTGCGCAGGTCGAGCGGGCGAGCGTGGGCGAGTCTTGCGCTGGGCATGAGGTCTTCAGTCCTGAGCAGGAAGCGCTTCGCTGTCGCGGAAGCGCCCGTAATTGTAGTGCGCGGCGCAGGCGCCCTCGGATGACACCATGCACGAACCCATCGGGTTTTCGGGCGTGCAGGCGGTGGCGAACAGCTTGCAGTCGACGGGCTGCTTCACCCCGCGCAGGATGGCGCCGCATTCGCAGGCACGGTTGTCGGCGACCGGGCGATCCTCGAGGCCGAACTTCGCCTCGGCGTCCCACGCCGCGAACGCGCTGCGGATGCGCAGCGCCGAGTCGGGCAGGGCGCCGAGGCCGCGCCACTCGAAGCTTGGTCGCAGCTCGAGGACCTCGGCGACCACCGCCTGCGCCTTCGCGTTGCCGTCGCGGCTCACCGCACGGGTGAATTCGTTCTCGACCTCGGCGCGGCCGTCGTTGACCTGGCGCACCAGCATCAGGATCGCCTGCATCACGTCGAGCGGCTCGAAGCCGGCGATCACCACCGGCTTGCGGTACTGCGCCGCGAAGGCTTCATAGGGGCGGCTGCCGATCAGGGTCGACACGTGGGCGGGGCCGATGAAGCCGTCGATCCGCACGCTGCTGAGGCGGCGCACCTCGGGCGCGCCGAGGATGGCGGCGATCGCCGGCGGCGTCAGCACGTGGTTGCAGATCACGCTGAAGTTGGCGAGCCCCTGCGCCGCGGCCTGGCGCAGCACCAGCGCGGTGGGCGGCGTGGTGGTCTCGAAGCCGATCGCGAAGAACACCACCTCGCGCGCGGGTTCGCGCACCGCGAGCGCGAGCGCGTCGGCGGCGGAATACACCATGCGCACGTCGGCGCCGCGCGCCTTGGCCTTGAGCAGCGAGAGGCCTTCGGAGGCGGGCACGCGCAGGCAGTCGCCGTAGGTGCACAGGATGACCTCGGGGCGCGCCAGCGCGAGCCCGATCGCCATGTCCACGCGGCCGATCGGCAGCACGCACACCGGGCAGCCGGGGCCGTGGATCATGCGCACGTTGGCCGGCAGCAGGTCGGCGACGCCGTAGCGCGAGATGGCGTGGGTGTGGCCGCCGCAGAACTCCATGAAGGCGTAGTCGCGGCCGCGGTCGACCTCGCGCGCGATCGCGCGCGCCAGCCCGGCGGCGAGCGTGCCGTCGCGGAACTCATCCACGTATTTCATCGCGCGGCCTCGTGCTTCATCGTCCTGCCTCGTGGCTCAGCGCATTGCCGCGCCGCACGTCGTCCCACTTCGCCCTTCATCGCCGGCGCGCGCATTTCAGCGCGCGGCTTCGGGCGCAGGCAGACCGTCGCCGGCGAGCACGCCCGCCGGGTCGATGCCGGCCTCGGCGAACAGCGCCAGGGTCTGCGCGGCCTCCTCGGGGTCGAGCCGGGTCAGCGCGTAGCCGACGTGCACGATCACGTAGTCGCCGACGGCGGCGTCATCGACGAGGGCGAGCGAGATTTCCTTGCGCACGCCGCCGAGCTCGACGCGGCACTGGTCGCCGGTGAGCAGTTCGACGATGCGGGCGGGGAGGGCGAGACACATGTTCAAGGTTCCTTGCAGAGGGTCGGGCAGTCGCATGATGCCCGATGAAAGCCGTGTTCGCGCCTTCCGGCGCTCCTGCAGGGCGGTTTGCGGCGCAGGGGTCTCCCGTAGGAGCGCCGGCAGGCGCGAACCGCGGCATCGAACTGCGACGGTGCTTCCGGAGCCGCCATGTTCGCGCCTTCCGGCGCTCCTACAGGGGGCGTGGCACGCTTGCGGCGCAACCCGGTCGCTGGTGTTGCCATGTCCTCCCAGGCTCGAAGCCGTCCAGCGCGGGGCCCTGGCGACGGCTCACGCGAGTGCGCTGCGGCGTGTCGCAAGGTGGTGCACGGCGACCCAGGCCTGACCGAGCGCCAGCCCGGCATCGCCTGGC
>JBEOKH010000389.1:0-2542 GCA_040275625.1 Thauera sp.
CCCCAGCGCGAACTCGACGCCCTGCCCCACCCGCCCGGGAGCGGACCGCGCACCGCGCTCGTACTCGACCAGCCGGCGGCGCGCCAGCTCGCCCTGCTCCGCCTCGCGCTGCCCGGCCACAAGCACATCGCGCTCATCTCCAGCCCGGTCAGCGCCGGGCAGGCCGCAGCGGTCGCCCACACCGCGTCCGCGTTCGGACTCAGCGCGACCACCACGGTGATCGATGACGAAAAGGCGCTCTACCCCGCCCTGAGCAGCGCCCTCGACGAATCCACCATCCTCCTCAGCCTGCCCGACAGCCGGGTGTACAACGCGCGCACGATCGCCAACGTGCTCCTCACCGCGTTCCGCTTGCGCGCGCCAGTGCTCGGCTTTTCCGCTGCCTACGTGCGCGCCGGCGCGATGCTTGGCCTCTACGCCACCCCGAGCCAGGTCGGCACCGAGGGCGCGAACCTCGCGCGTCGCCTGCTCGCCGGCGAGCCGGCCCCCGCACCCGACACGCATGCGCTGTTCGAGGTCGAGATCAACCGCACCGTGGCGCGCGCGCTCGGCCTGGTCCTGCCCGAAACCGAGGCGCTCACCCGTGACCTGCGCCGCCACGAAAGGGGCCAGCCATGATCGAGCAGTGGGGGGTACGCGCCCGGGTCACTCTGGTCGCCTTCATTCCGATGCTGGCCCTTGCCGCGCTGATGACCGCGACCCACACCAGCCTTCGCCTGAGCGACCTCGACGACGCCCTGCGCGCACGGGCGCAGGCCTACGTCCGCCAGACCGCTGCGGCCAGCGAATACGCGCTCTTCGCCGACGACCGCCGGACGCTGCAGCAAATGCTCGAGGCACTGATGCACGAGGACGACATGATCGGGTTGGCGATCGTCGGCCGCGACGGTGCGCTGCTCGCGCGTGCCGGCACCCTCGCGCTCCCGCCATCGACCGACACGCCGCCCGCCGCCGCCAGGCGGCTGCGCATCGTGGAGCCGATCCGCCCGCGCCCACTGCCCGCCGACGAGGCCACCGGCCTTGGCGCCGCATCCGACGACCCGCTCGCCACCCTGTACCTGGAAATGTCACTCGAACGCCTCGACCGCCGCCGCGCCGAACTGCTGTGGATCGCCGCGGGGTGGATGACGGTGGTGGCGGCCGGCAGCCTGGCACTCGCCCGCCGCATGAGCCGGACCGTCAGCGGCCCGATCCGCAACGTCGCCGACACGGTGCTCAGCATCGGTCGCGGCGAACTCCACCGCCGCGTCCCCGTCAGCGGCGGTGGCAGTCTGCGTGCGCTTGCCGATGGCGTCAATGAAATGGCCGAACGGCTGAGCATCGCCCACGCCTCGATGTCACGCCAGATCGAGGAGGCGACTGCCGAACTGCGCGCGCGCCGCGACGAGGCCGAGCGCGCCAGCATCGCCAAGTCGCGCTTCCTCGCCGCGGCCAGCCATGACCTGCGCCAGCCCCTGCACGCACTCGGTCTCTTCCTGTCGGAGCTGTCGCAACAGCAACTCGACCACCGCAGCCGCCAACTCACCGACAAGCTCACGCTGTCGGCCGAAGCCATGGACGGTCTGCTCGACAGCCTGCTCGACATCTCCCGCCTCGACGCCGGCGCGCTGTCCCCGGTGCTGCAATCCTTCGACCTGCGCGAGCGCCTGGAACGCCTGATCGACGGTCAATCGGCCGCCGCCACCGAGCGCGGCCTCGAACTGCGCCTGCGCTGCCCGCCGTGCCGGGCGCACACCGACCCGCTGCTGCTCGACCGCATCCTCAACAACCTGCTCGCCAACGCAATCCGCTACACCCCCAGCGGCCGCATCCTCGTCGCCTGCCGGCGGCGCGGCACGCACCTGCGTGTCGAAGTGCGCGACAGCGGCCCCGGCATCGCCGCCGAGGCGCAGGAAATCATCTTTGACGAGTTCGTCCAGCTCGACAATCCGGAACGCAGCCACGACAAGGGCCTCGGCCTCGGCCTGGCCATCGTGCGCCGGCTCACCGACCTGCTCCGACTGCCGCTCGCGCTGCGCTCGCGCCCCGGCCACGGCGCGGTGTTCGCCGTCGAAGTGCCCGCCGCCGCACCCGCATACGGCGCGCAGCGGCGCGAAATCCGCGCGCTCGACAGCTTCGAGGGCGTGCGCGTGCTGCTCGCCTGGCGCCCGGCGTTGGCGCTGTGCGCTCCCTTCGCTGCCGGCTTCGCGCTGCTCGGCCATGCCTGGACCCAGCCGGTCGGCGCGCCCTTGAAGGTGGCGCTGGTGCAGACCGATTTCGCGCAGAGCCTCAAATGGGATCCGGCGCGCTTCGAGGAGGTGCTGCGGGTCAACCTCGAGCTCGCGCGCGACGCCTTCGGGCAGCCGCAGCCGCCTGCGCTGGTGGTGCTGCCCGAGACCACCGTTCCGACCCTGCTCGACCGCCTGCCCGCTGGCTATCTCGAAGCCTTCGCCGGCCTCGCCGCCGCGTCCGGCGCCGACCTGGTGATGGGCGCCTTCCGCCGCGACGCCGAGGAGCGCATCTACAACGCCGCGATCAGCCTCGGCAGCGCGCCCGTGCAGCT
>JBEOKH010000390.1:0-2388 GCA_040275625.1 Thauera sp.
GCACAGGAACTTCCGCTCAATCCTCTTCGCTAGCGCCGCTCGCCAAGACCACACCTGGCTACGGGTTCACCGAATACTTACCGGAAAAGGCCGAAATATGACAAAGAGTTGTTAAATGTGGGTCAAGGTTGAGGGCGATCAGCGATGAGTTGAAGATGGTCGCGCTGGACGCTTACGTACAAGGTCCCTGCAGCGGCGGGCTGGCGCTCTGCGCTTGCCTCGGTGTGAAGAACAACGGCAAGCGGTGTGCGGGAAAATCGCGTGCAAGGTTTGATGAGCGAGGGCAGGTGAAAGCCTGTCCTCGACTCTACCCTGCAGTGTCGTAACCGATTGCCTGATTGAACAGTCCTTTGGGGATATCGCCTCGTGGCGGCCATTTCTTACAGCCTCTCAGTCCTTCGCGACGTACTGTTGCAGGACTCCGGTGGTGATCGGATGCCCGTTCCTTGAGGCATAGAAGAGCGGTGTCTTGCCGTCGCGGTCCGTGCTCCGCGGGTCTGCGCCTTGGGCGATGAGGTATTGCGAGAGCTTCGGCTGGCCTGTCGCTGCCGACAGGTGCAGCGGCGTTTGTCCAGCATCGGTGCGCGCGTGCACGTCGGCGTTCCTCTCGATCAATATTTCAACTTCACGCCTGCCGCCCGACAGTACGGCAGCGTGCAGGGGCGTCATGCCGATGCGGTCTCTGGCTTCGATGTTCGCGCCGCGGGCGACAAGGAAAGCCGAGGTTTTCGGGTGGCCGTAGAAGGCGGCCATGTGCAGCGGTGTTCTGCCCAATGCGTCGGTGACGTTGATGTCTTCGCCAGCGTCGAGCAGAGCCTTCGTTTCGGCCAGATCACCGCTGCTGGCGGCGACGAGTAGCGGCAAGGGAGCCGGCGCGGTCTCCGCTACCGCGGCGGGCTTGGTCGGGGCGATCTTGTCGTCAGGCGGGTCGCCGCAAGCGGCCAGCGCCAGTGACAAGACGGCGGTAGCGACCAGAGCAGTGCAAGGTGCGGCTGTGTTCATCCGAGAAGTTCTCCTGCCACGATGAAACTCCTGTTCACTTCCACGTCCTCCCAGCGTCCAGTTTGACTGCGCTGGTGCCTGCGTGTCGACCCCAGAGGGATCGGGGGAGGGACATCACGAGCAAAGTATTTAGGCGGGGGTATCCGTGCGCGGCGTTCTGCGACGCTTTCGGGGGGAACTTGAGCCTGCGCCCGTCTGGGTACGCGCTTGGTGGCCAGCGTCGCGCATATTACCATCGCTGCCGATGACTACGTGCCCTTCCATCCGGGCCACGGCCCATCGCGGGTGCTCGCTGATTCGCCAATTTGGCCGGATCGCTGCGGTGTTTGCTGCCTGTGGTGTCCTTGGCAGTCTTCCGCTCGCCGGGGCGCAGGAGGCGACCGGGGGGTCGCAGTGAATGCGATCACCCGATTTGATGTTCTGATGTTCACCTACGGCGATGGTTGGTAGGAGTGATGGTAGGCGACCCTGGGGCTCCGCTCCAGGCCACTTTAGCCGCTGGGGCTGCTGGCGGTGGGATGGGGGCTGCGTAGGCTTCTTGCCCCGAAAACCTGATTTCTTGATTTCCTGGAGACGAAGAGATGCTGATCAAACCCGACCGTTCCACCTTGTTGCTGATCGATTTGCAGGAGCGTCTGCGGCCGGCACTCCACGAGGCTACGCAGGTTCTCGAAGCCAGCATCTGGCTCGCCCGAGTGGCGCAGCGACTGGCCATTCCGGTGATCTGCACCGAACAATATCCGCAAGGCCTGGGACCGACTTCGCCGGAACTGCGGGCTTTGCTGCCGGACGAGTGCATCGTCGAAAAGATCCATTTCTCGGCGGTCGCCGACGGCGCCGTGTTTCGGGCGGCAGGTGGTGATCGTGCTCAGTTCGTCGTCGCCGGGACCGAGGCGCACGTCTGCGTTCAGCAGACCGTGCTCGACCTGATCGCTGCCGGCCGCCGGGTTTTCGTCGTCGCGGATGCGGTTGGATCGCGGCGAAGTGCCGACAAGACGCTGGCGCTGGAGCGCATGCGAGGTCACGGCGCTGATGTCGTGTCGCGCGAAATGGTCGCTTTCGAATGGCTCCAGCAGGCCGGGACCGACCTCTTTCGTGAGGTCAGCCGCGACTTCATCCGTTGATGCGGAAGCCGGCAGGCGCGTCGGCCGCTGCGCCTTCGTCCCGCTCGCCAACGCCGACGTCGGTTCGCAGCCCTGACGCATGAGTGCGCCAGCCCTGTATTTTCAAAGCCTGTGGGTAGGTGGGGAAAAAAAAGCTTTCGCACAAGGGGGCTAGACAGCCGGGGGACTTCTGGCAGGATAGGTGGAGCGTCATTGGTCCACGTTTTGGCCGGAGGTGTCGCGGTGATTGCAACGAGTACGGGGGAGTGGGTGCACTGCGGTC